>NZ_JBKKBJ010000078.1:0-15640 GCF_046714055.1 Methyloglobulus sp.
GCTTGGAATGCCTTTCAATTAAACACAAGCTCAACCATTTTGCCTTGCGGGCTAAGTTGTATCTGAAAGCGGTTCGGTTGGCTTTTGATGAGCTACAGACGCTTAAGCGCGTAACATGAGTAATTAAAATTAACAGGATATCCAATTTAATCGTAAATCCTATGCAAAATTTTGATCTAGGCATTCTATACGTACATGGCATTGGAACTCAAAAGAAAGGTGAAACGTTACTGGCTTTTGGCGAACCAATGATTTATTGGTTAAATCAATGGTTTTCAGGAGAAACACTTGAAAAAGATAGCCCTGTTATAAATTTTGAAACAGCCTCCCTTGAAGGTGATAGACCTGCTCATGTCGGCCTTACCTTGAAAGCCGTAAAAGCAGACGAGACGAATATACGCTTCCTTTTAGCGGAATGTTGGTGGGCAAATGAAGTTCAAGTACCTCGTTTTTCTGACATGATAGTTTGGCTATTTAAAATAGCACCATCACTTACGATTATGCACTTTTGGGATAAACTCAATTCGACGAAATGCAATTGGGAAGTTGCAAAAGAAAATAGGTGGAGAAAATTATCTGATTTAGCGGGCTTGTTTATGCAATTTTGTTTTGTCGTGATTATGATTTTACCGCTGATGGTTGGGCTACAAATGGTTGCCCTCATTTGCGTTTTACTTCCCATACCCTTCTTTCAAAAGGCCGCCCAACTTTTCCAAAATACGCTTTCTAATGTGTTGGGCGATTCCTATGTCTTGGTAAAAAGCCGTATCCAGGAGACTGCAATCCTCACCCGGTTAAAATCTGACATAGACTGGTTACAGAACGAGTATAAATGCAAAAAAATTTGTGTGGTCGCCCATTCTCAGGGTGCGGCTGTTGCATATCGATTGCTCAATGCACAACCAGAACTTTTCAAGGAAATTCCGGTTTTCTCACTTGGTTCCGGTATTGGAAAGCTAGCGTTAGTTGAGTCGTTGTTACGAGTCAAATTTTCTTCCCTAGCCATGTCATGGGCAATAATTCCAGCAATTATTCTGTTTTTATTTGCGTTAATGTTAGCTGTAAGCATGGCAGGTGAAATAACGATTAGCATTCATGGCGAAGTATGGTGGTTGAGTTTTTTTCGTATAGTATTAGGTATGGGTTTGCTTATGTCTTTTTTAGGCTTAATAGCTACCCCATTTTTCTTATTGTTTGGCTTTGCATTAAGCCCATTTCAAAAGAAAGTATTTAAAAAACCCGAGATTCCAAAACGTCCTGGGTTTGACAGGGATTATTATACTTCTAGCGATCTGGTACCCTCGTTCCAAGGAAATGCCTCTGTACCTGTACACAACCGTGGTTCTGTCCTATCTGATCACACGAGCTATATTGCGAACATAGATGAATTTGTGGGATCCTTGATCATCGACATTTTAAACTTTGTGGGAAGACCGCTTTTAGGTACAGAGAAAGCAGTATCTGGTGCAGTGAAGCGTAGACAATGGCGTGTTTTATGGCTACAACGAATAAGAAGAATTGCCCTCTTATTTACCATGATTATTTTTGCCTCTTACTGGCAACCTCAAATTTATATTCCTAGGTTTGATCCTTTTATTCAACAACAGGGCCTTAAAATCCTGGGATTGGGTTATTTGCAAGAATATACCCAGATGAGGCTGGAACAAACGCCAGAAATCGATATCGTGATCAATAGCTTATTTATCTGGATAATTTATTGGTTATTATCCAAACTTTGGGCATGGTGGGAGGCGGACGACCTTGAAGCTTATTTCGGTAAAAAACCATATCAGTCTAACCCTGTAGGGATGATAAGCTTTGGTTTTGTGACTGTTGTCTTTATTGAGTCGGCTGTGATGTATCTTTTAGGCATCCTTACGTTGTGGGGTAGCGTAATAGGTGTAATTATTAGCCTAGTATTTTGGGCAATGTATGTTTTTTCCGGCGTTAAAAAATATTATGGTCACGAAAACTTATATAAAGCAGCTTTTGCGTCGGTATGCCTTGCATCCTGTATATTTTTACCTTTAGTAAATAGTATTTACTTGCTTTGGGATTTTTCCGTGGATAGTGGTTTATACATATTTGGGACTTTGTTAATTGTATGGTTAATCATCGTTCCTATTTCTATTACAAAATGCTTTAGGAAATCAATAACAGATTAATTTTTGAATGAGCCTGGATAAAACGAAATGAAATTAGGATTTAATAAATCTCCATATTGCGCTTTGCGCTATTGGCTACAAAGTTAAAAACAAGGTTGTTTTCCCTTATGCCGCGCCAAGCATCGCAAGAAACAAAGCAAGGCCGTAAGGCGTATATATGGTAGGGTGGATTAGCCGCGCAAATATGCGGTCTATCCGTGTTGTTTGAACTTTGGGCGCGGCGTAATCCACCGAATGTGGTGATTTACGAAATGGCGGATTACGACGCGCGGAAGCACTTTACTTAACTTAAAAGACTGAATGGTTTGCGCGTCTAATCCACCCTACGCTATGACAAACGCACCATCCCCGTATGCCGCGCCGAGCATCGGAGCATTTATCAGGAATAGCCCGTTAGGGACGCGATAGGGATATCGCGTGTTGTCAAAGGGACAGGAAGTCCCTTTTGGCAACCCCTGATAAATGCGAGAAGCGCAGGAAGCAAGCGGCATCCGGGTCGCCTTTTCTTTGGATACTTTCTTTTGGCGAAGCAAAAGAAAGTATCTCGCCCGCCGGTGCGAGAACCGGTTTCTAAATAACCGTCGCGTTAGCGACACATTAATAATCTCCTTCTCCCAGTGGGAGAAGGCTGGGATGAAGGCCGTAAGTCGTATAAATGTAGGGTGGATTAGCCGCGCAAATATGCGGTCTATCTGTTTTGATTGAGCTTTGGGCGCGACGTAATCCACCGAATGTGGCGACTGTCGATATGGCGGATTACGACGCGCGGGAACGCTTTACTTATATGAGAATTAAGTGGTTTTGCGCGTCTAATCCACCCTACGCTACGACAAATGCACCATCCCCGTATGCCGCTTGCTGCGCTTCTCGCATTTATTAGGAATAGCCCGTTAGGGACGCGATAGGGATATCGCGCGTTGCCAAAGGGACAGGAGTCCCTTTTTGCAACCCCTGTCAAAAGCGAGGAGCGCAGGAGATAAGCGGTAACCGGGTCGCCTTTTCTTTGGATACTTTTCTTTGGTGGAAAAATGCTCCTGCATTTTCCACATTCACCACATCCATGTGGCTTGGCGAAGCAAAAGAAAGTATCTCGCCTGCCGGTGCGAGAACCGGTTTCTAATTAACCGTCGCGTTAGCGACACCTTAATATACTCCTTCTCCCAGTGGGAGAAGGGATAAACGAGATTGCTTTAAGTCAAAACAAGCAAAAAAGGAGAAATCAATGCCCCATAAATTAGACAAAAAAATCATCGGCTACAAAGTCTTAACCGAAGAAGACAAGAAGGTGGCAGAACCGCAAACTGCATACGATATAAAGACCATTGACCGGGAAAGCATGAACGAAAATCTCTCGCGCCCGGAAATCCTGTACGGCTCGACGTACAAAATCAAGACGCCGCAATCGGAACATGCCTTGTATATCACCATCAACGACATGATCCTGAATGAAGGCACGGAACATGAAGAACGCAGGCCTTATGAGGTGTTCATCAATTCCAAGAACATGGAACACTTCCAGTGGGTGCTGGCGCTGACGCGGGTTATCTCGGCGGTGTTCCGCAAAGGCGGGGATTCCTGTTTTCTGGTGGAAGAGCTGAAAGCGGTATTCGACCCCAAGGGAGGTTATTTCAAAAAAGGCGGTGTGTTCATGCCGTCGCTGGTGGCCGAAATCGGCTGTGCGATTGAATCGCACCTTAAACGCATTGGCATGTTGAAAGACCGGGAACTGGACGATCACCAGAAAAAATTCCTGGCCGCCAAGCGCAAGGAATTTGAAGCCATGCACACTGACACCGCCGAAATAGATGAAGACGGGGCATTTCCCGCCAAGGCGCTACTGTGCGGAAAATGCCAGACCAAAGCGGTGGTGTTGATGGACGGCTGTATGACCTGTTTGAATTGTGGCGAAAGTAAATGCGGTTAAAGTTTGAAGATATAGCCACTCCAAACTAAAATTGTGGGGTAACCTGTTATTGTTTTGATTCTTAAGCAAACACAGCACTTTTACCATAAGCCAAGGCGCAACTAATGAGTTCACACTCGTTCAATCGGTCAAAACCATTCCCGCCCTGCCCGGCGCCAAGCGATCGGCCATTGCCGTTTGCGATTGACGAAATGGATTTTTCGATATGGCTTAAAACGCTTGCAAATGCCGACGATATGGCAAAATGCCAGCAGATTTTACAGGTGCTACAAACCCTCAATAATGCCTATCCGCCCGGACGTGATCTCATTCCTGGCAGGACGCGCCTGTTCTTTCTGGAAAAGCTGGGTTCAGTGTTGACAGCAGTTACAGCGGTATTGACTCTTATCCCGGACATTACCGACGAACCCACTCCAGTTGAGGATGAGTTGCCCCTAAGTGAAATTTCGGTCTGGGGTAACCTGGAACTAGGCAACGCCTATTCGCTATTGAGCCAGGAAGACTGGTTTAAAGATGACGAATACTACTCAATAGAAGAGAAAACGTTGATTTTGTCTAACGGTATCCAAGCGATGGGCAGGGGCTTGTTGTATATTTTCCAAACCTACACCAACCCCCATGCATTTTTCTGGCATAAATGTTTTCAATTGTATCGTTTTGCCTTGCAATACCGTCTAACTGACAGCGAGTTCAACCCAAATGCCCAGCTTATCGATAATGCTTTTAAACGGGTACTCGTGCTTGCATTGAGTAATACCAAACAATTTTCACAACACGAAATGCGCACGATTTATGACTTGCTTGGGCATTATTCGTTTCATGCCGGCCTTTTGAAGTCGGTTCCCAAAAAGAAATTCAGGGGCATCCCATCTATTCATCTGAAAGGCTATGGACAGCCAGCTATTTCCCATGACGACTCGGATATTCACGATCCAGACCTGTTGTACATCGCCACCGTAACCGTAGCCAGTAAAATTCTCGAAGCAACTTACGATAAACATGCCCGTCATGTCCCTACGGATCGCTTGATGCTGCTGCGCCTGGCAAAAACCTTGACGCTTAACGAGCAAAGAAAAGATCCTCGGGAGATTGCTCAGAGAAATCACCTTGGCTCCATGGGTTTTGGCAATATCGTCGAGTTTTTGCGTAGCAAGGAAATCGAAAAACAGAACTTTCTTGCAGAAACCGGGCTTTTCGATCCAAGCCGCCCTGGAGAATTACGTGACCTGGATTTTGAAATTGTCTCAACGGAAGGAAAACGGGCGGATACTGAAACAAGTCCCAATCCCGGAAAATCACCAAATAAGACAATGCCACCCCCCGCTTTTCAAATCGTTGAATTTACAGCCCAAACTGAAATATGGAATACCAGCAACCAAGACCATCATAAAACGAATATGTGCCTTGTTGACAAAAGCGCAAAAGGCTACGGTTTGCTATGGACAGACGATCTTATAAAACCCAAAGTGGCCAATATTATCGGGATCATGCATAAAAACCTGATCATCGGTTTGATTCGATGGCTGGCACAATCCAAAGAAACCGGGATGTTTATGGGCGTGGAGTTGTTGGGCGGCAATGCCACAGTGGTTAAAGTTTCCAATCCGGGCTATCCAAATATTGAGGTTTCTGCCATCTTTTTGCCGGGGGGGGATGCTGCCAAACAATTCGCAAGTTTGATTTTTATGAATAAAGGGTTTCGGCCTAGCGAATTTATTTTTCTGAACAAAAACCATAAAAAAGTTCGCTACCGCATGATAAAACAACTGCATCTGACCTCGTTTATTAATCATGTTGAAGTGATTCGTTCGTATTGACCGATCAAAGTAACTAAGCTGTGGCCTATGGCGAGAATTCGTTGTTGGCCTGTCCTGTTTATCAGGAATATTTTTTTGTATTGGTTTCCTTTAAACCCGATAGCAAGCCGAACACAATATGTGAAATGCCCGTGTACAGGAAAAATGCAGGAATGGCATTATCTATGGTAACGCTGTTGATTTTTCCGTAAAATGCCAATGAACCCAGCATCATAATCAGGAAATAACCTACAAAAATCATTAACCTGGGTTGATCGGTAACAAAACAGTACACGCAAACCACCACCTCTGTCATTCCCATATAGAGCAGTGCAATGCGTAAATTGTTGTGCATGGCACCAAAAAGATCCTCATTAAATTCAAAAACACTGTAATTTTCTGTTATCGCCGTTAAGCCACCGTATACCAGGACGATAACTGAAATATAAAAATTGGCATCTGCAAAGAACTTGGTCACTTGCATGGCTTTAGAATTGATTATACTCATCTGCATTACCTGAGAAAAAAGCACCTCCCAACCTGTTTGGGAGGGCTATAGAGGAGGGGGCATTAGGACAAGGGACATAAATTACGGTAAAAACTATCCTAAGACATGTGACTTTCTTAGCTGTACCCTGAACTTTTCTATGCGCTTGCGGTTGACGCCAAAATCGCTATGTCCCCGGCGTGACGCGGAGCGTATGTGAATTAACCCTGCTTCTGCATCCAGGATGGCATCTATGTCATCGACAAAATGCAACACCAGGCTGGTTGCCTCAGCATGGAGTGTGCCATTTGTTTCGTGGGTAATGATCATGCGGTCATGTGTCATAATGGCTTTTCTTAACGCTAGCCAGGCACGTTTTGGATCCCCGGAAATTTTAAACGGCGCAATATAATGCTGCTTGTCTGTTGCTTGGCTGGACACGCAATTCGGAGTGTCAAGACAGGGCGGTAACTTCTTTTGGGCAGGTGTGTTGGCGTGCGTAGTCATACTAATTGCCATAACAATAAAAATGATAAGTCTAAATTTCATAGGCGGATGATTTCCGGTTGAAGCCGGGGATAGCTTGGGGAAGTTTGGCGGTTTTAAGGTTTATTTCCATGGTAAATCAAAGTGTTAATGTTTTGTAGTATGTTATCCCATGATCGCCGGAGCATTTCTGTGAAAACAGCGTGTATTCAATCCTTTCGACAAGACAATAATTTGCCATAAATATTAATAAGGTCAATAGTTATCCATTTTTAGTGTCAAAAACTTGCTATTCCTCTTGTTGTTTACAAATTCGCTGGTAGCTTCTTCGGCTAACCCATAAACTAGAAGGCTATGAAAAAAATTCCAGTCGGTATCAGCAGTTGCCTGCTTGGTCAGGCCGTGCGTTACGATGGCGGACTCAAACTTGACTCTTACATTGTTGGCACATTAGCTGAATATTTTGATTTTAAACCCTTTTGCCCGGAAGTCGCTATCGGGATCGGTACGCCCCGCCCCACTATCCAACTGGTAAAAATAGATAATGAAATACGCAGTTTAGGGGTTAAAAATCCCGATTTTGATGTCACAGCCCCATTACGCGACTATGCCAACCGGCAAAAAGCGGCGCATGACGGTTTATGCGGCTATATCCTGAAAAAAGATTCGCCCAGTTGCGGCATGGAACGGGTTAAAGTCTACATAAACAATCAACCGCAAAAAATGGGAACCGGTATTTATGCCGAGGCAATGATACGTAACAATCCCCTTTTGCCGGTTGAGGAAGAAGGCCGGTTGGGCGATCCAAGGTTGCGTGAGAACTTTATCCAGCGTGTTTATGTGTTGTACCGATGGAAACGACTCTTAGCCGAAGGATTGACGCCTAGCCGCTTGACCCGTTTCCATGCGCGGCACAAACTCATTATCATGAGCCACGAAAACTACATCGACTTAGGTCAGTTACTGGCAAGTGTGACGAAATCGAATGTGAATGATGTGGCAAATTCTTACATTACCCAGCTAATGAGCACGTTAAAAAAAGTGGCAAGCCGCAAGAGTCATGTGAATGTGCTACAACATATCCAGGGTTATTTGAAAAAGGAGTTGTCAGTAGACGATAAAGCCGAACTCTGCGAGTTGATCGAACGTTACAGACACGGAGAAGTTCCGCTCATAGTGCCGATAAACCTGCTAAAACACCATTTCAGGAAAAATCCTGACCCTTACATTGAGGATTCCCACTACATGTCCCCTTATCCACAAGAATTACAACTTATCAACGAGCGATAAGGCATGGCAAAAATCCTCATTGTCGGCTGCGGAGCGATAGGTTACGAGCTAGCCACGACATTGGCTGAAGCCGGTCACGATGTGACCGGACTAAAACGCAACCCGCTGCCTACAAGCCATGAAAAATTTAAGGTTATTCGTGCTGACATTACTTTGCCTACAGATTTAGAGGCATTGGATACTGATTTTGAACACATTTTTTTTATAGTTTCCGCCGATAGCCGTGACGAAAACAGTTACCATGACATCTACGAAACAGGTATCAATAACCTACTTAATAGATTCGCACAAACCGGTTCGCATGCGCCCTGGATTTTTGTATCTTCCACCAGCGTCTATGGTCAATGTCAAGGAGAGTGGGTTGATGAGGACTCAGTCACGTCCCCCAATAAAAGTGCCAGCCTCAAAATCGTCAATGCTGAACAAAAACTGATGGCGCTGAACCCTGCCAATGTCGTCATGCGCTTTTCAGGTATCTATGGCCCAGGACGCGAGTATCTGCTTAAAATGGCTCGGCAAACACCGTCAGTTCAGCAGCATCCACCTTACTTTACCAATCGGGTTCATCAACGCGATTGCGTGGGCGTTCTGGCGTTCCTGATTGAACAACGGTTGGCAGGAATTAGCCTTGAACAATGCTACTTAGCCAGTGATGATGATCCAGCGGCCTTATGGGAAGTCGTGACTTGGCTGGCAGGACAGATGCGGTGTAACCCGCCCATCGCTAAAATTGAAGAAAATGATTGCGGCACGAACAAACGCTGCCGCAATGACAGGATAAAAAAACTCGGCTATACCTTTATTTATCCAGACTACAAATCAGGCTATTCGGAAATAATTCATCCGGCGGAAGCAAATCTGCCCCGATTTTAACCGCTTGCGACACAAAAACTTGGCTAACCGCGACTTCAGCTTACTACTACGCAAACTTTCTGATTTGACAGTCCTTGAAACGGCATTATATTGGACAGAAAGTGCTAAAAAATTAAAACATGCACATTTGTCCATGTATTGTATAACTCGTGGTAAACTTGGCCCCTGTACTTTTTGCCCGATATGTGACTACTGCCTAAACTATGGATGATTCAGCACAATATTTAATTAGCACCGTATCCAAAAGATCAGGTGTCAAGTCTGACTTGGTAAGGGCCTGGGAACGGCGCTACCAAGCGGTCAAGCCTACGCGTACTGAAGGCGGCCATCGCGTCTATACCGATTTGGACATCGCCCGCCTCAAACTTCTCAACCAGGCAACAAATAATGGGCATAGCATCAGTCAAATAGCTAATCTCTCGCTGGATAAATTGAAAGCCCTGTTAAAGAAGGAAAGTGATTCAACAGCCCAGTCGCTAGAAAAACCCGTCCCATTGAATGGCAGCAGGCTGCACATAGCCGAAGATTACGTACAAAAATGTTATGCGGCCGTGTTGGCTTTTGATGCCCATGCACTGGAATCCCATTTTGAAAATGCTATCGTCGAACTGGGCACGGAAATATTCATCGAAAAACTGCTGAATCCTCTATTGACGCTGATTGGCGACCGCTGGCGAACGGGGGAATTAAGGCCTGTACATGAACACATGGCTTCCGCTATCGTCCGCTCGTTGACCTATATCTTGCGGAACAATAACCCTTGTTCACCCGATGCACCAAAGATGATCGTTACCACCCCCATCAACCAGTTGCATGAACTCGGCGCTTTACTCGCGGGCATTATCGCTGAACTAAAAGGTTGGAAAGTAACGTATCTGGGGGCAAACCTGCCCGCGGAGGAAATTGCCGCTGCGGTTAGGTTTACTAATGCAACAGCCGTAACCATCAGCATTAGCTATAGGACCGATGATCTGTTGATTGCCAAGGAACTGCGGCGGTTAAGGAAATTGATTGGCAATGAAGTCGCGTTAATCGTAGGTGGAAGGGCCGCTGGTCATTATGAGGCTGTTTTAGACCAAGTCGGTGTGCTAAAAATAAAAAACTACGATCATTTCAAGGAAATCCTTGAAGTTCTGGACGACCAAAATTCAAAATAAGCGCTAGCCTTAAACTTTAACATGCCGGACGTTTCCGGCATCTTGACAATATAATCCGCTGTTACCTGTGCCAAGTCCTTATTTCACCAGTATCCAGGTGCACAAAATTTGAATTTGGATAATAACCAACGCCGCCACGCTGCAAGGTATGGGCTGCATCCCTGATCGTTTTGGCGCTCACGCCTTCCATTCGAATATCAACTGCCCGTCCCTGCATATGCAAGCTGTGTCTAGCAACGCCCCGGCTGTGGCGGCGCAAACTGGCATTAGTGCCAGGAGATCGATAAGCGGAAACGATGTGAAAAGGTTTGTTTACGCGAAGTAACAATTTGACATCATATAGTTGATCCAATAAGGCCGTATCGACGGTATGCACTGCATCGTTATGGTAGTCCCTCAAAAAATAGCTGGCCTCTTTCAAGGCGTCATGAATATAACGCCCGTGCTCATAATAAGTCAGTTTTAAGGTATCTCCGGTATGGTGATGCTCCAGGGAAAGGGTTTTGTGGGCAGTAAAGCCTGAGAAAGCCGCCTGTACGATTTTGGGCGAACCCATTGCCAGCAGGGAGCCGCAAGCCACGCTATTAAGAAAGCGCCTTCTCGACAAGGTATTTGTACCGTCAATGACGGTCAGATGTTCCAGTGCAGGCTCATTCATAACGAAATGTTTCCTAGCTTTATCTAACAAACCCTGATTGTGCTTGCCTAACCTTAAGTATCCCTTAAGAAGCCCTGCAAAATCTATTTAAGGCATCAGGCTAGTACGGGAAACAGCCCCTTTAGCCCACCGGCAATAAATTCGACAGCAAGCGCCAATAAAATCAGCCCCATCAACCGGATAACCACATTGATCCCAGTCTGGCTCAAGCGCTGGGTCAACCACGGGGTAGCCCGTAACACACACCATAAAATTGCAGTCACGGCAATAATATCCAGGCTTATCAATAAGTAATGATTAATACCGCTACCCTTTTGTGCGTAGAGTATAACCGTACTGATTGCGCCAGGCCCCGCCAACAAAGGGATTGATAACGGCACCACGGCAATAGTCTCTTTTGTTTTGCCCTCCTTGGCTTCCTCCTCGTTTCGCACAGTTTCGCTGATTTTACCTTGTAGCATCGAAAGCGACATCAACATCAGAAGAATTCCGCCACTCACCCTAAACGAGTTTATACTGATTCCAAAGAAGATCAGCACCTCTTGTCCGATATAGAGCGCCACCAAAAGCATAGTAGTCACGGACAGCACAACGGTCCTGGCTATCGCTTTAAGCTCAGATGCTTTGTCACGTGCGGTCATGGAGGCTATGATTGGCATCGCTCCCAAAGGATCAACGACAGCCAATAAGGCAATAAATATTTTTAGATAATCGGTATATTCAAGCATAATGCGACTATTCGAAATCTTGCACAACGTTGTTTGGCTGGCTTAATTTAAGCTTTTTTTCTCGTAATAGATAACGCATCCATAGAAATGTAGCACATTGCACCTAAACATAACCTGCTTTTTTCAGTTATCAATAGAACCCGATGTGTATTGCTTACAGAACTCGTTTAACCTGGACAGTGCATTGACAAAGACGGACTTTCACTTATGACCGACAAGCCCGCACACAAACCCATGTTAGGCTGGCGTGAATGGGTGGCCTTACCTGAGTTTGGTATTCCCCAGGTCAAGGCCAAAATCGATACCGGGGCACGTTCATCCGCCTTGCACGCAGAAACGCTAGAACCCTACCGGAAAGGGGGCGAAAATTGGCTGATGTTTACCGTACAGCCCAAACAAAAACAAGGCGATTTCCTGATCGAATGCCACGCCCCCATCAAAGACCGTCGCCTAGTTTCAGATTCTGGGGGCCATAAACAGCGTCGTTACGTCATAGAAACCCAGTTACTGTTCGGCCAGCACCTGATTCAAGCCGAAATTACGCTCACCAACCGGGATTCCATGCGGTTCCGTATGTTACTAGGCCGAACCGCAATGAATAAGCATTTTATTATCGACCCCAACGTCTCTTATTTGCAGGGAAAACCCAATCCAACTAGCTACAACACATTATTGACACGTCGCCTGGATGAAACGCAGTGTAATCCGGGATAATCGGAGCTGCACTACCCCGTATTTCGCATAGCTCCATCTGGGTTCGTGCTTGCGATAAGAAGAACGCTGATTGTTTGGAATATCCTGTTTTGCTAACAGCGCTTCCAATAATCGGGGCAAATCGGGTGAAATCGCCAGCATGTCAGTATCTCCAGAACCGTATATCAGACTACTAACTAAGATGATATACAGTTAGAAAATGGGCTATAGATCACGCAATGTTGTCATGAGGCTAAAATTATGGTAAATCTACAGAGACCTTATAATCATTTGTTAGGCTACCAGACCCTGTGTGCACATGCTACAACCACAAGCTAGAAAGGAGACAACCATGAAATCCGAACGTAGAACCTATTGGTCTTCAGCCGTGTCTGCCATAGCGCTTTTCCTCTGCGGTGCTATGATCTGTCCTGCCGAAGACTTCAGCACTCTAGTCAAGCACTTGGAGCAAGAAAAGCCGAAGTTTGCCAAGCGCCATCAGGCGTTGCTTGCGGAGCGCTACGACCTCGCTGATCGCCCGGCACTGGACGACAAGATGTCTCGCGGCAAACCTGTGCAGGAGGGAGTGCGCGTGAAATTGCCTAAAGGCATAGCGTGGGAGCAGCTCGCCGCCATATCACCGGAAGACATCAAGAGTAAGAACCTTTGGCCAAGCGGTTTTTTCCCCTTACCGCATCCCCATCACGAAGCGGGTGGGATGGTTTTTCCGGAGGCGCTCATTGACGAAACCAAACACCAAACGGAACGCGATCTGACACGCTTTGACCTCGATTTTGACTTTCCACAACATCTGCTGCCCGAATTCCCTGCTCCGATCTACCTCACCACGAGACCAGACCTAGGTGATGTGACGCGCGGGCGGTTAGTGACACTGAGTAACTTCAACGAACTATTCAAAGATATCCTGAATCCGAAACAGCTTGAAGGTTTACGGTTACTCGTGACACCGTTCCCCCAAGCGCAGTTCAATGCCACCGAGGATCGCCGCAGTCTCAAAGCTCACCAGGGTGTAGCTTGTTTTGACTGCCACGCGAACGGCCATACGAACGCGGCTACGCACACTGTCGGAGACATCCGTCCGAATGAACACCGGCATCGCATAGACACGCCTTCCTTGCGCGGCGTGAATATCCAGCGGCTCTTCGGCTCCCAGCGCGCGCTCAAGACGGTGGAGGACTTCACCGAGTTCGAGCAGCGTGCCGCCTATTTCGACGGCGACCCGGTTCAGGCACAACGTAAAGGTGTAAACATACTAGAACGCGGCAGCCAAGTGCATTTCATGGCCGAGTTTCAGGCTCTGCTCGACTTTCCGCCCGCGCCGAAGCTCAACGTCTTAGGCAAGCTCGACTCCACTAAAGCCACTGGGAGCGAAATGCGCGGTCAGGCGCTATTCTTTGGCAAGGCTCAATGTGCCACCTGCCATGTCCCTCCGTATTATACAGACAACCTCATGCACAACCTGCGGGTCGAACGCTTCTACGAGGAACGCATGATCAACGGTAGAAAAGCCTCGGCGGACGGCCCGATCAAAACCTTCCCGCTACGTGGCATCAAAGACTCGCCACCGTATCTGCACGATGATCGTCTGCTAACGCTGGATGACACGGTAGAATTTTTTAACCTCGTGTTGGAATTGAAGCTAAATGAACAGGAGAAGAAGGATATTGTGGCCTTTTTGCGGGCGATGTAGGTCGTCAAAACGGCCTAACCCGTACACTCAAGCCGACCCGGTTTCGCTCTACGCCACGTTAGCTGGATAATTTCCTTCACGCAGGACGGGGTTTACAACCCTGTCCTGGACATTTTTTTGAGGAATGGGCTTTGTCGTTATACTTGCTTATCGGGTTATCAGCCCGATAGGATGTACCGAGGCACGAGGCGCATCAATCGCGAACGATGCGCTTCCCTCCGTTCAGCACATCCTATCAGTAGCGCGCCTTATCGGGTTAAAATATTCGGATGCAATCGTCGTGATTACACAAATGGCGCCAGTTATTTTTTCACCGTAGTTATGTTCCGCCGATTTACCCTTATTAGGCAATCGGGAAGCGGTAGACATTTTGCGCAAAGCGATTCGTGCCGAGAAATCACGTAGGCCCTTTCAAATTGATGCAATGGTTATTTTACCAGATCACATCCACGCAATATGGACATTGCCATCCGGTGATGCCGATTATTCCATTCGCTGGCGAAACATCAAGCGATCATTCACCCAGCAAATAGAAATTAACAATCGACCCACAGTATTTGGCAGCCGTCAACGTAAAGGTGAACAAGCCATATGGCAGCGTCGATTTTGGGAACATCGGCTTCGTAGCGAACGTGATTTTAACCATCATATAGATTATATTCATTACAATCCAGTAAAGCATGGCCTGGTTGTGCGTCCCGTTGATTGGGAATACAGCAGCATTCACCAGTATATTCAACGAGGGATATTAACGTCCGATTGGGGAGTGGGTTGCCTTATTGATATTCCAGACACCACCGGATACGAGTAGGTTGGGTTAACAGCCTTATCGTTAACCCAACACATCGGAACACCCAATGTTGGGTTGCAAAAAGCGCAACCCAACCTACGCTGCTCCATCGGGGCATGCGCGGCGCAAAGATAACGGTAGCGTCAAAACACTCAAAACAGGGTTACAAACCCCGTCCCGCGAAAGGTCAACAAGGAATTCCATAAGCCGCTAAAGCAGCACAGTACGCTTCCTGATTAATACAGTTTGTGAACTGTTGCCCCCCAGAATAAATGGTCGCGCAATGCGAACCAGGATATAAAGCGGTAACAGTGACAATAAGTTTCGCTGGCTTATCTTGTCCATTATCATTCACTGTTCCTTGAATAGGTGCTTTACTTAGTTTAAGTGACTGCATTAAAGCAGCCTCTAATGAAGGATTTTCTAAAGCCACAATTTTTGTATTGCAGTTGCCCGGTGCAGTGTTACTTTTAGGTTTGAATTGAATTTGTCCTTGTTTTGTATCTGAGGGATTTCTCGAAACAAAGATATTATCTGTAGTGCCACACGGAGCAATCTCTTTACTCGTAAACGGATTAATAGAAACTAACTTGCCGGTATCAAAGGCAACTCCACTAGTTAATATGACGTTTTGCTTAACAAGTTGTTCGATTGGATCATTTTGGCTGCATGAAATCACACCTCCAATTACAAACAACAATGTCAATGTTCTTTTTATGATTTTCATTTTTACTTCTCCTCTTTTTTAGTTATTGACTGATGTTACGCACCACCATACATTTACGCGTTGTTTTTAATATTTGTGTCTCTACCGCGACGTTAGTTTTAATCGGGTTCTCGCACCCGAAGGCGAGATACTTTCTTTTGCTTCGCCAAAAGAAA
>NZ_JBKKBJ010000079.1:0-5076 GCF_046714055.1 Methyloglobulus sp.
TTGACCGTAACCTGGCGCTGAGAGCAACAGGACCACAAAAAGAAAACAGATTTTCTTATAACCCCACATAGCCTAACTCACAAAGTGATAATCCGGTTTAGATTATAGCAATATGTTGTTGTTTTTAAATACTAGATAAAAAATATTTTTCTAAATGATACTACGTAGCCAAAATTAACACATCCGTATGCCGCTCCGAGCATTGGGTAATTGCATCCTCCTTACAAATTCCAAATATCATAATATCTGTGATCTTTCAATTCCTAAAAGAGATAAATTGTCGCTCGATTTGACAAATTTGGCTACAGAACATATTTTCTTCCCCTGCTTTGAGTTATTCTTATCCCGAACTCAGGTTATTTAGCGATGACAAAGACTGAGTAATTCTACTTTTGTCATGCCGTACATCACCAGAATTCAACCTATTCTAATGAACGCCACAGGCTTAAAAGCTCTATAGCGTTTAGTACAACATTCACATTTGATGGCTGCATTGGGTACATCAGGAGAATTTATGCCAGAAAAAATCACAGCCAGTTATCGCATTGTAACACCCATGTTTATTGGTGATGCGGAGCAAAAGGCCAGCGGCATCAGCCCCGCCTCCGTTAAAGGGGCATTGCGATTTTGGTGGCGGGCGTTAAATTGGGGGCGGGTTTTAAAAGAAGCTGGGGATAATGAAGTAGCCGCTTTAAAGTTATTACACGCTCAAGAAGCGGTTCTGTTCGGTGGCTTAGCTGAAACCGATGAGGATGAAAAAACGGGTAAAAAGCAGCAATTGGGGGGGCAAGGGGCTTTTTTGTTACGGGTGGAATCTAAGAACCTCAAAAAATACAGTGCAGGGACAATGGATGAACATTACAACTTAAAGGACTCTTGGCAATCGTATTTGTTGGGTCTTGGCCTGATGAAATACGATAAGAAAAAAAACTACTACCAACGTTCAGCCCTTATCAGCGGCTCTTTCTCTGTGCAGCTATTCTGTAAAAATTCAGCTTATTCACAAGAACTTGAAAACCTTTTATTGCTATGGGGCTTGTTGGGCGGCTTAGGCAGTCGGCAACGCAAAGGTTTAGGGTCTATCAGTATCACTGCGCTAAAAGTAGGTGATGAAATCCGTGAACTACCGCAAAACCAGCCAGCCGTTTTAGAGGTGCTTAAAAATCTCATCGATAAAAGCGCGACAGGCGAACCGCCTTATACGGCATTTAGTCAATCCTCCCAAATTTTATGTTCTCCCGCAAAAGCACAAACATCTTGGCAAACATTGGCAGAGATAGCAGAAAAAATGCAAATGTTTCGCGGTTGGGGATTTGATGCGGGTGCTGGTCATCAAATTAATCACAAACCTGCCAACCATGCCGCTCATACCAAAAAACGAACAGACCATAATATTGTTGATGACTATGCTAAGCCAGCCGTGCCTACCAAACAATTACCTAAAAGCATCACTTTTGGTTTGCCACGTTCTTATAAATTATCAAATGGTTGTGAGTTTAAATTAGATGTCCACGCACCTAGTAAAAACAACGAAGCTAAACGCTCACGCCGCGCCTCACCTATGTTTATTCACATTCAGCAATTTCCGAATGATGAAACAATGATTATTCAATCGTTTTTACCCGCTACGTTTTTAGCCGCAAACGACCAAGTACAAATACAGCAAAAGATAGGCAATCATTGGGGCGTGGTTGACAATATTACGCCCGCTACAAATTGGCAAGTCATTAGAGAATATTTAAAAACTTTCAGCACTTGGCTGGCGGTGTAGTGATGACCACACAATACTTCCACTTTTCCCTAGCCCCTGTCCAAAGCTTTATCTCCCAAGCCCGTCGCACTCGTGATTTTTGGGCCGGTTCGTTTATTTTATCGTGGCTTTCGGCGGTGGCTATGCAGGCTGTTATTGAGCAAAAAGGCACCATTGAATTCCCCAAACCCGATGACGACTATTTGAAGTGGCTGAAGGGTGAGGGTAAAAACGCTGCACCGCAACAAGGCGGCGTACCCAATCGGTTTAAGGCTGGTGTTACTGATGACTTTAAGCCGGAAGAAGTGGTGAATGCTGTCAATGAAGCCTGGCAAGCTCTGGCTAGCAAAGTCTATGAAGGCGACTTAGCTAATGCAGGCGACAGAACCAAAACAATCTGGGACAGGCAGGTTGCCGCTTTTTGGGAAATGAGCTGGGTTATAGAGGACGTAGAAGATAAAGCTTCATCTGTTTCCCCTCTCCCCAACCCCCTCCCGGAGGGAGAGGAAGCAAAATGTCGCTTTATCAATTCATCTGTCTATATCACGGATGACATAACGGACAGTTCCGCGCTGGATGTGCGTAAAAACTGGCGTTCGTATTTGCCGCCTGATGAAGCGGGCGTGAAATGTATGATGATGGACGGTTGGCAGGAGTTATCAGGAGCGGACAGGCCGAATGCCGGTGAGTTGGCTACATTTTGGCAGGGTGTTCTGAAGAACGGAAAGCCCGGCATCAAAACCGATTTTCGCGAAAATGAACATCTTTGCGCCATTGCTTTTATCAAACGGCGGTTCCCGCGTTATTTTCAGCAAGTGCAAGACCTTAAGCTTAATGGCTGGTCGTTGGCATTGAAAAATTGGAAGGTTGATATCGGCAGGCCTTCTGTTGCTTATATGGCGGCGGTACATTGGTTAGAGCAGGTGTTTGAACTTGCGGAACATTATCCTGATATTAAAGCACAGCTTTGGCGGTTTCACGACGAGGTTATGGTATTAACTGAGGGTGACTATAACGAATGGGATAATAACATTCGCTGTATTAAAGCCAGAAACGCGCATAAAAAATGGCAATCTTTGGATGGCAATGTGTTTTTTGAGTCGGCCTTGGAAAATGTCAATATTTATAAAAATCAGGATCAGGCGAAAAAAGTCCGTACTGAATTAAAGAATCTGCAAAAACTGCTGCCCGACCTCCCGCCCGCCACGCCGTTTTATGCCGTGTTAATGATGGATGGCGATAGTTTGGGCGTGCAAATGAGCAATAGGGATAAACAAGGAACCATTACCCAGGGCTTGAAGAATTTTACTGATAACATCCCCAAACTGGTTGCGGAAAACAACGGCTTTTTGATTTATGCCGGGGGCGATGATGTGTTGGCGGTGTTGCCGCTGGAGGATGCGTTGGCCTGTGCCTTAAAAATACGCGATTACTACGAGTGCGTTTTTGCCGGTTTAAATAAACTTAAAGCCGTAAACAATCAAGTGTTCACCAGTATTTCCGCCGCCGTTATTTTTGCACCTATCAAAATGCCGCTAATGAAGGTACTAAAAGAGGCTCATACGTTATTGGATAAGGTGGCTAAAGATGAATACGGACGTGACGCCTTGGCTGTTAGTGTCTGGAAGCCCGGCGGGAGGGTGTTGCAATGGGCAAGACCTTGGAATAAAGCTATTGCTGATGATGGCAGACAGTTAATTTTAGAACGTTTAGCCAAGGATTTTGCTGATGATGATAAGGATTACGGACAGCTCAGTAATAAGTTTTTATACAAAATCAGGGAACGCTTTGAATTATTAAATCCGCCGCCTGAGTCTGATGATGAAAATTCTGAGAAAAAAATACCCGTACTTAGCCAAGAACAAGCTATTGACCTAATGGCTGCCGAATATATTTCATCAGGCTTGTGCGAAGACATTAAGGAACCATCCAAACGGCTGACTCATGCCCAAGCCGTGGTAGGGCCGTTATTAGAGCAATGCCGTCCGGTTTACCGAAAGCTTGATGAAAAAACCGATGAATGTTCTTTTCCCGCTAGTGATTATGTGCGCGTCGATGCTGCATTACTGGTTCGCTTTCTAGCCCAAAAAGGAGTCAATTTATGAATAGACTCACCTGGCGTTTTAGCGCCTTCGATAGCTGGTTTTTTAGAGAATCACGCCCGTTTGATGTTATCGGCGGTTCGGAATTAAGCAGCGTGTTTCCGCCTTCTCCAGCCACCATGGCGGGAGCAATTCGTTCAGCTATCGGTGATTATCTGGGTGTTGAATGGCGCAACTATCCAGGCGGCTATCCTGAACTACAAGACCGAATCGGTGACAGCGACTCATTAGGTAAAATGGCTATCAAAGGCATTTTCCTGAGCCGAAAAAATCCTGGCAGTGACCACTGGGAAAGACTCTATCCCGTACCTGCCGATCTCGTAGCAACGCATGAAAAAGCCAAGTTAAAGGAACTGCATTTTTTACAGGTCGGTAAACCCGTACACTGTGATTTAGGCAAGCAGGTTTGCCTGGCAGTTGCCCCAAAGGCTATAAAAGGCATTAAAGCGCTGGAAGATTATTGGCTTACGCAATCGGGTTTAGCCAAAGTCTTAAATGGAAAAACTGATTTGGTCGTAAAAAAGGCTAAAATTGAGCAATACGACCTTATCCACTCAGAAGTGTTATTTACCAACGAAGCCCGTTTAGGCATAGCCAGAAGCAATCAAAGCCGCACCGCCGTACAAGGTAATCTGTATCAAACCCAGCATATTCGACCTGCCGAGTCGGTAGCGATAGAGGTCGATGTGGAAGGACTGGAAGCCGGCGATTACCGCACTCCAGGCATGGTGCGTTTAGGCGGCGAAGGACGCGCGGCGGCTTTTGAAGTGTTTGCGACCAACAAGAGTTTGGCACAAATCGAATTTGGAGAAGCTGAAACCTTGGGCATTAAGTTGGTGTTATTGTCAGCGATTCATGTAACTCAAGCCGATAGTAAAGAGCCGCCGCAGAATAAAATATACACGCCATTACCCAACTTTGAGCCGAGCGAGCAAGACGGCGAAACCGTCTGGTGCGGAAAAATTGGCGACATCGCTTTAACGCTACACTGCGCGGTGATCGGCAAAGTCCTGCGCGAAGGCGGTTGGGATGTGCGTAAGGCTACACCGAAACCCGTGCAAAGCCTTCTACCGGCAGGCAGTGTTTTTTACTGCAAGGTAACTAATAGCAATGGCGATATTCAAGAGGCGCTTCAGGCTTTGCAATCGGCTCAGCTTGATAATGGCAACGCGCTTGATAAAGCACTGGGACGTGGATTAGTAACCGTCGCCCCCTGGTTTAAAC
>NZ_JBKKBJ010000080.1:0-14597 GCF_046714055.1 Methyloglobulus sp.
ATGACCAGATCGTTGATGTGTGTTGCCACGCATGGAACCAGTTCGCCAGCCAACCCGACACCATCCGAAATCTTTGCTCCCGTAAATGGGCTTTATTAATATGATAATCTATTGGGATTGGTATTACACGCTAAGGCCGAACGCTTTATCCGCAACACTGGCAACGGGGCAGGAAGGGGCAGGCGCAACCCAGACATGACGGCAAAGGCCGCACCGTTCAACAGGTCTTTAACCATTATGACGGGTGAAGACCTGCCCAAAGGCCAAAGCATCATGGCTAGGCTGTTGGTTCTCGAGCTATCGCCTGGAGACATAAACATCGTAACCATGAGACGCTTGGAACAAGCCGCAAGGGATGGCGCATTAATGCGAATCATGGCAGCTTACATCAAGTGGTTAGCCCAGCGCCTGGACACTCTTAAAAAGGAGTTTCCGCAAGAAGTCATTGACATTCGGGATAGAACCATAAGGCAAGATATGATTAATTCCCATGGCCGCACCCCTGAAATGTTCGCCAATCTGGTAGCGGGTGCATCAACATTCTACGACTTCCTTGAAGATGTTGGCATGATCGACAGTGCCACCAAGGAATTGAGGCAGGACGCAATAGAGCAAGCCTTGCTGACGGCATTCAAGAGCCAATCGAGCTACCAGCAAGATCAAGACGAAGTGGAACGCTGTGCCGATTTGGTGCGGTCAGTCTTAAGCAGCGGCGGCGGGCATATTGCCTTAGCCGAAAACCAAGGCCCTCCATCCGTGCACCCTCAGCGCTACGGTTATTGCAAAAGCCTTGAAACAAACGAAATTAGATCGCAAGGCGATTTATTTGCTTGGTATTGGCACAAGGACGGCAAAGACGGGCAAATCTGGCTGGATAAAAACACGACATATCGGCTGATTAGTGAATTCGCCAGAAAAGCAGGTGAACCGTTCCTAATGAGTTCAAGTACCTTGTGGCGGCGGATGAATGAGCGCGGCTTGCTTCTGGCAACGGAAAAAGGCAAAGACGGCACAGGAAAGTTGGACGTTAAACGCACAATCGCGGGAGTCTCCAGAAGGGTGTTGGTCATATCGGAAAGCTGGCTTTTGCCAACGCCTGAAACCGAACAAAAGCCCAATGCGAAATAAAGTGAACGTATAGTATATATTTCTTGGTGGAATTAGGGGAGATAGCTAAATATAGGGGGTTATCTGTTTGTTTTTATTTACATTTAATCTCCCCTAATGGCTGAAAATAATGGGGGAGACACGGGGGAGATGGGGGAGCAAATTAAAACAGGTTTTAGGGTAAAAAAATTGAGTTTGAAAGGAGAAAAAGGCTGTTTTTGGGCTAAATTGGGCATATCTCACAACAAAATAGGGGAGATTCCCCCAAGCTTCCCCTAATTTTTTGACCACTTAGGGAGCGTAAACCCGCACCACGCCTGGCTTTGAAGGCAATCTCCCCTAATTCCCCTAATTCCCCCCGTTTTTCAGCAGGTATACACACACAAACATTGTTATTGAATTTTCACAGGACAAACAACCCATGATCGACGCACTCATTACCGGGAAACTAACCAAAGATACCGAGCTAAAAACCAGCAAGAACAATAACCAATATTGCCAATTCCTTTTGGGCGTTCATATAGGCGAACCCGATAACATCATTGTCTCGTGTATCGCCTTTGGTGACATTGCCCAACGGATCGCCAAACTGGGCAAAGGCGATGCACTGGCCGTTACCGGTAGCCTAAAACCCACCGAGTGGCAGGACAAGGCCACCGGCGAAACCCGCCACGGCCTAAGCGTCACCGTCTCCAACACCTTAAGCCCTTACGACATCAAAAAGAAACGCAAGGCGGCGGATGGCGGATCGAGCCAAGCTAACCCGCAACAGCAGGGCTATGAACGCCTGTATGGCAATCCAGAGCCGTTCAATGACGGGATCGGGTTTTGATGGCAACGGAATTGATCGGTATGCTGGAGGCGTTCCCTTCTGAGGCGCAATTGATCGGTATGCTGGAGGCAGTTGATAATGACATTTACCGCGCCACCCAAGGACACCAATAAGGTAGGCTGGCAACAGCGGGTAGCAACGAAACCCAATATGCCTAGAGCGATTCAGGGCTGATACAGGCAACGATTGAGCCTATCGACGGGAAACCCTACCGGCACTAAAAACGTGGCACAGGGCGCAACCACACACGGTTGGTTTGCATGGATGAAACCTATTACATAATTACAGTATCGAGTCGATGGTGAAATAGTCTCCAATTACTTACCCGCACATGTAAGCCTAGGGCGACGCAAAGCGGCGGGATCGGCCTAGAGAATTGACCCCCCCCTATAGGTCAAGGCACAGCCCACCCAGTTGATGAAAGGATACCTAGATCATTGGCAACGCCAAACACATCATGGTGATCTGTATTAATTACATCAAAGCCAGGTTGTGGTTTTTTCTATTTGGGCTTCGAGACTAAAGGCAAACGACATAGCATGACGGCATAGCAGCAACCCACGCTACTTAATTGGAGACAGGGCAAAAGCAAGGGCTAAGGGTGATAATGCTTCGTTGTATTTAACTGTACTTCTTTGCCATAGTTTCTAATAGAATATCTGTAGGCATATCGGATAGGGGCATTACCCATGACCCCAACAGAACTAATTGTTAAATGCTATGCTGTGCAATTGCTATCAAGACGCGCCCAGCTATCATCATGGCTGAAATACTACCTTATCGTAGGGAAGGTTACGCTATGCCACGGCAAAGACCGCCAAAGCACAGGACGCACATTTGATGAGACCATGCCGCTGATCCCCGCATGGGCGGGAATACCGTATTTTGACTCCCGAAAATTTTGGGAGTGAAACGCTGATCCCCGCATGGGCGGGAATACCCGCCGCTTACCGCAAAGATGTAAAAAAGATTTTTACCGGATTTTCAAACAGCTTTAACCACAAACCTAGTCCCGGTTTTTATGAAAAACAGGGGCAGCGTTAATCAAACTGGTATACATTTTGGTATACCTTTTAAAATTAAAATTGTTTATGCCGCTATTTGCAAGGCTTTCAGGCAATTGTCCGATTGACTCTCTCGCCTGATTAAAGGTTCACTTTTTAGTGGCATTGTCCTCCGTAGGAAATACATATTTAATGTAAATTCCCAACTCTTATAAGGATTTACCCTAAAATAACGTCATAGGCGCAATACCTTATTTCCTTTACATAATGCTAAAAATTCATCGTGTAAATTTTAGCGACGCTATCTCTCAAAAATTGGAACAACCAGATTGAACAGGACAACCCATGACCACAACCCTTGGTGAACTACTCAAAGATTCCGCCTATAAGCTCACCCAATTCAGCGCAGATAAAATTCAAGCGTTTGAAGACGGTATTGTAACCAAAGACATGCGCGGTAAAGTCACACCGCATGTCAATTGTTTAGTGCGGAAGAAAGAAATAAAGCTCACTCCGGAAGAAGCTATGCGCCAGCTATATTTGATGGTGCTAACGCAGGATTTGGGCTATCCAACCAGCAGAATGGAACTGGAATACGGCGTAACGTTCGGGCGCGAGAAAAAACGTGCGGATATTTGCATCTTTGATAAAGCCAATCCTACCGTGCCCTATATTTTGGTCGAACTCAAAAAGCCCAAACTCAAAGACGGTAAAGAACAACTCAAAAGTTATTGCAACGCCACAGGCGCACCGATGGGCGTATGGAGCAATGGCGAATCCATTTCCTACTATCACCGCAAAGACCCGAATTATTTTGAAGACATCCCTGAAATCCCCAAGGCGGCGGAAAAGCTTTCTGATGTTTTATCGGAACGCTGGACGATTGACGACCTTATCAAAAAGGACAAGCTCGTTAAAGAGAGAAAATCCCTCAAAGACTTGATCCTGGAAATGGAAGACGAAGTCCTTGCCAATGCAGGTGTGGATGTCTTTGAAGAACTGTTCAAGTTGATTTTTACCAAACTGTATGACGAAATGGAATCAGGACGCGACAAAAAGCGGCATTTAGTCTTTAAAAATTATGGCGATACCGAGACCGAATTGCGTACCAAAATTCAGGCCTTATTCGACAAAGCCAAAACTAAGTGGGAAGGCGTTTTTACCGACGATGCCAAACTGCTGCTCACGCCCAGCCATTTAGCCGTTTGCATCGCCTCGCTGGAAGGTGTCAAGTTGTTTAATTCCAATCTCGATGTGGTCGATGAAGCCTTTGAATACCTGATTAACAAATCCAGTAAAGGCGAAAAAGGGCAGTATTTCACGCCGCGTTATGTGATTGATATGTGCGTGAAAATGCTCAACCCACAAGAGCAAGAAACGCTGATTGACACTGCCGCAGGCAGTTGCGGGTTTCCTGTGCATGGCATTTTTCATGTCTGGGACAGTATTCAGCGCGAGACGGGCGACAAAGTTAGCCCATTATTCTCGACCGAGAAAAAAGGCGGGCGTTACGAAGATTATGTGCAAAATAAAGTGTTCGCCATCGACTTCGACGAAAAAGCCGTGCGCGTCGGTAGAACACTTAACCTGATAGCAGGTGACGGGCAAACCAATGTGTTGCACCTTAATACGCTGGACTATGAACGCTGGGACGAAAAAACCAAAGATGAAGACTGGTTGGACATCTACGGCGAAGGCTGGAAAAAAATACGCAAACTGCGGCAAGACAAAGACAATAACCGTGATTTTGGCTTTGATGTGTTGATGGCAAACCCGCCGTTTGCGGGCGACATCAAAGAAACACGCATCCTTGCCAAATATGAATTGGGCAAAAAAGACAATGGCAAATACCAGTCCAATGTCGGGCGGGATATTCTGTTCATCGAGCGTAACCTCAACTTCCTAAAACCCGGCGGACGTATGGCAGTGGTGCTGCCGCAAGGCCGTTTCAACAATTCCAGCGACAAAAACATCCGTGAATTTATTGCCGGACACTGCCGCATTCTGGGTGTAGTTGGTCTACACGGAAACGTCTTCAAGCCGCACACCGGCACCAAAACCAGCGTGTTGCTGGTGCAAAAATGGGATGAAAAGCTCTGCCCCAAGGTGGACGATTACCCGATTTTCTTTGCCACCATGCAGGAACCGAGCAAGGACAATTCCGGCGACAAAATTTATGTCAAAAATGCCGACGGCTCGCCCATGCTGGATGCCCACGAACACTTGATCGTAAAGCATGACCTGTTTAACCATGACGGCCTAACAAAAGACGGCATAGCCGAAGCGTTTATCGAGTTTGCCAAAAAGGAACGCTTAAGTTTTTTCTCTAAGCCCTTTCAATGAAGCCCGTTATCGGGCGTTGTTGGAAGGGCTGGAAATATCAGAACTCAAACTTAGCGAAGTACTGTTTGATAACCTTCACATGCGGTTTGATAGTGAGTATTTTAAGAAGCAATACCTTGATTTCTTTCACTCCGTGTCTAATTTAGTCCCACTAGGTGATTTTGTTGCTGAAGGGTACAGGGTTATTTATGAAAACACGGAAATTCTTAATAAGGAAGATGGCAAGGCCAATAATTGTCCGTTCTTTTTACAGGCGGCAGATTTAGAAACTCCTTTTATCAAAACTGATAATCTTTTCTATGTTCACGAAAATGATTGGTTGCAATACCCAAAAGGACGGATCAAATGCGGTGAATTGTTAATTGAAGTTAAAGGAAAAATTGAAAAGGTTGCCTTAGTACCTGATGATTTTCCAGAGAAAACTTTGGTGACAGGTAGTCTATACAAGATGAGCGTAAATCAGAACATCAACAAGCATTATTTACTGGCTTACTTGATTTGCAAGTATGGTGTCGCGTTTAAAGACCGCTACAAGACCAATTTGTTAATTTCATTTGTTAGTAAAGACGACTTGTACAGAATTCCGATTCCTAAGTTGACTCCTGAATTTCAGGATGAGATAGAGAAGATTTTCCTGAAACTATTCAAACAGCAAAGAGAAGCAAAGGCTTTCTACGCCCAAGCCGAAAATCTGCTACTCGACACGCTAGGCTTGGCGGATTTTTCACCCAGCCCAGAAAAAGTCAACATCAAGTCATTCAAAGACTCATTCGTCGCCACAGACCGCCTGGATGCAGAGTACTTTCATCCAGCTAAAGAATCAGCACAAGACTTTTTGGATAAGCTGCCCGGGAAAACTGTCGGGGAAATGTTTGTTTCAGTCCGCAAGTTATGGCAACCTGACGTTGCACATCAAACACAATTAGTCCAAAACTATGACTTGACCGATGCCCTTTCTCCTTTCCTGGATTCAGGGAAAGAGTATGGCACACCAGAAACCATTTCAAGTACGAAGAAAATTATTGAAAAAGGCGACATTATAGTTTCACGCTTACGCTCTTACTTGAAAGAAATTGCATTAGTCCTTCACGACAATCACGAACCGATGGTAGCCTCAACAGAATTTATTGTCTTGCGACCCTGTAGTGATATGCGAACCGAAACCCTCTTGATTTATTTGCGCTCACTCTTACCGCAACTTATTTTCAAATGGTCTCAAGATGGTTCAAATCATCCACGGTTTGATGAGAAAGAGTTACTTAACCTAAAAGTACCTGAGATTTTATTAGAATACCAAGAAGAAATTTCCACTCTTACCCAGAATTTTGTAAAAAATAGACGACAAGCAAAGGAATTGCTCGAGGTGGCTAAACGGGCGGTCGAAATAGCCATTGAAATGGATGAAAATACCGCCATGAGTTTTATTGCCAACCAAATAGAGGAAAAAGGGCAAGGACTTTAAGGAATTCCTGAATAAGTCCTCGACAGGCTTCCTTCGACATGCTCAGGACGAACGGTTTGTTGATTCCGTTCGTGGTGAGCTTGTCGAAACATGAACGGAATCAACTTGTCCAGAGCTTCTTTAAGTTAAGGCGAACTGCGTCATACCGGCATGGATTGCCGGTATCCAGTTCACAGGGATGTGTTCGACTTTGCCATCCTTGGCTCCTGGGTTCCGGCATTCCCTGCCGGAACGACGGTAACTTGAGCTGAAGCGGGTGATTTAACTCCATTGATTCCTAGTCATTTACGCCGAGTGTATCGCTTATTAAGCTTACTGTATCTGTAAGTTCTGCCCTGAATAGGGAATTGCAGAAAATTTCCCCCATACTGGCGCAGGCCAAGCCTTATCTGAGTGGTAACGTACGACGTGATGGACATGGAGTTGAGGGACGAGATTGCCAATCGCCGCAATGTTGATTTTGTCGGCCTTATAAAGCGTTTTTAGCCGCTCGGCAAGATAGCTGGATTCTTCAATCAACAAGCCGCGTTGTTGTTTGTTGAGCTGAAAAATTTCCGTTATTTCCTCTATTTCAGGCACCAGGATGAACCAGGGAAATTGCTTGTCGTTCATCAACAGCAAGCGGCATAAGGCTAACCGGCCAATTGAAATGCAGTCCTTTTCCAGTTGCGAATGCAGGTGAAATGTCATGGAAGTCTGTTTCAATTTACGATGTTTTTTGTTCACAAAAACTGACCGTCTCCTTGATCCCGCCCAGATGCCTGCCTAGTTCCCGCAAGCGTTCAGGTGTGCCTATGTCCATCCAGAATCCGGAATAGTGTTGCCCTGTCGCTTTTTTTGCCGCAATAGCCTCGCGTAGCAAAGGCGCTAATTTGCTTTTCCCTGCTGGCGTTTTGCTAAATAGGTCGGGATGGTATAGGCCGATACCGCTAAAAGTAAGTGGGTGGCCGTCGTTTTCCGTGACTTGACCGGCGCTGTCGAGGCCAAAATCGCCCCGAGCATGATGCGCAGGATTATCGACCAGCACTAAATGCGCCAAATCAACGCTAATATTTTTAAATCCTGCAAACGGAAAATCCGTTGCAATATCACCATTGACGACTAAAAACACATCCCTGCCTAGCAGGGCAATGCGTTAATGATACCCCCGGCGGTTTCCAGCGCTTGCTCACCTTCTGATGAATAAGCGATGCGTGGGTAGCCGGTTACCTTACACAGTATCGGCCCTGCCGAAACAGGCCAAAGCCGAATGTCCACCGCCAGGGCCCACGAAAACACCCGGCCGGCCCAAATGTGGCGTCCCGTAATTTGCTTGAATGTGTGCTGGACTATGAAACCGAAACCTTGCGCTTCATGACCGATACAGGGATGCCGTTCACCAACAACCAGGGCGAGAACGACATCCGCATGACCAAGGCCCACCAGAAAATCGCCGGATGCTTCCGCCCTCAAGAAGACGGCGGTATCTTTTTCCAGGTACGCAGTTATTTATCCACCTGCCGGGGAAACAATGTCTCGGCAACGCAGGCTTTGGCCCTGCTTTTCGAAGGGACGCTGCCTGCCTAGTACACGCCTGCTAGCAGCGCTCCATAACTAGCTACGCTGAATAGTTCTCATTTTTTAAGCCCAAATTTAATGGAGCGCTTATTACTACAAACGCTATTTGGTAACAATCGGCCTGTTTTTATTGCGAATCCATTCACTCCAGGAACCAGCATACAACTTGGAGCCAGTTAGCCCTGCCACTTCCATCGCCAGCAAATTATGGCAGGCGGTAACGCCTGAGCCGCAGGTGTGAACGACTTGCCCAGGATTTTTTTCACCAATGATCTGTTTGAATTGGGAGCGTAAATCCTTGGCTGATAAAAAAAAGCCTTTGCTATCCAGATTTAACTGAAAGGGACGGTTTAAGGCTCCTGGAATGTGTCCGGCAACGGGATCGATAGGCTCCCGTTCGCCGCGATAACGCTCTGGCGTTCTGGCATCGATGAGGCACAGAGATTTTCGCGCAAGGCCATTTTGGACTTGCAAAGCCGTCAATCCTGAGTTTTCGGCAGGATAGGCCCTGAAAATGGCGGCCTTAATGGTGGGTAAGGTTGTGGTGACAGGATAACCGAGCTTTTGCCAATGCTTATAGCCGCCATCCAGCACCGCGATTTTGTCATGGCCCAAGCATCGTAACAACCACCATAAACGCCCGGCAAATGCGCCGCTGACATCATCATAAACAACCACCTGGCTGTCGTTAGCTATGCCCCATGTACCTAGTTTCTTTACTAGCGAGGTAAAGCTAGGCAACGGGTGGCGACCGGTTAAATCAGTGACGGTGGATGATAAATCTTTATCCAGATGTGCATAACGGGCGTTTGGGATATGCCCGTGCCGATAAGCCTTAAATCCCGCTTCGGTGTCTGCCAAAGAAAACCGGCAGTCGATGATGACCCAGTCGAGGTCGTTAAGATGTTGATTGAGGCTTTCTGCTGAAATGAGGGTCGTGTATGTCATGTATCTACCATTAAGATGATTTTGCCCGTGTGTTGGCTGCTTTCCATGAGTCCGTGCGCTTTTACGGCATCGCTGAGGGCAAAGGTGGAATGGATTATGGGCTTAATACGTCCTGAAGCAAACAAAGGCCAGACATTTTTCAACAATTTGCTGGCGATGTCAGATTTGAATGTATCGTCCCTTGCCCTTAAAGTTGATCCGGTTAGTGTGAGCCGTTTTAACATCACTGGCAAGAGGTTGATGTCCGATTTCGGGCTTTTTTGCACGGCGATTTGTACCAGCCTGCCCTCAACAGCAAGGCATTGAAGGTTGCGCGGGAAATAATCGCCACCGATCATATCCAGGATCACGTTAACTCCCGCGCCTTGGGTAATTTGGTTGATTTCGCTGACAAAATCCTGCTCGTGGTAGTTGATGGCGGCATCCGCACCAAGATCGCGGCAAAACTGACACTTAGCTGATGAGCCTGCGGTTACTATAATATTAGCACCGAACGCTTTGGCGAGTTGTATCGCCGTCGTGCCTATGCCGCTGCTGCCGCCATGGACTAAGAGTGTTTCGCCTTGTTGTAAGTGTCCGCGATCAAACATATTGCTCCACACGGTAAAAAAGGTTTCCGGTATGCCAGCGGCTTCGGCATAAGACAGGTTTTCGGGAATCGGCAAGCATAAAGACGCGGAAGCCAGGCAGTATTCAGCATAACCGCCACCTGTGACTAATGCACAAACTTTATCGCCGATAGCCAGGGTACTGGAATTATCGCTTATGGCAGCTATAATTCCGGCAATTTCAAGACCGAGAATGTCAGATGCGCCGAGTGGAGGAGGGTACAATCCTTTGCGCTGCATGACATCGGGACGATTGACTCCAGCGGCCATGACTTTAATTAGTGCCTGGCCTGCGCTCGGCTTAGGTACAGGGCATTCTACGGGCGATAATTTTCCCGATTGAACTTCGATAGCGCGCATGATGTCGGGTATCCGCATAACTTTGGTATGGGAAAAGTCGGGTTGTGGGTATTATATACACACTATTTTTATGGGGTTAAGGAAAGAGATGATTCGCGCGGGCATTGTCGGCGGCACTGGTTATACAGGTGTTGAGTTACTACGGATTTTGGCATTGCATCCTGAGGTTGAAGTGGCTGTCGTCACTTCACGCGCAGATGCTGGAATGAGGGTCGATGCACTTTATCCCAGCCTGCGCGGTGTGATCGACGTAGTTTTTTCTGCACCTGATGTTGATGTGTTGGCTGGCTGTGACGTTGTGTTTTTTGCCACGCCCAATGGTACTGCGATGCTGATGGCAAAAGCACTGTTGGAACGCAAAGTGAAGGTCATTGACCTTTCCGCAGATTTCCGCCTGAAAGATGCCAAAGAGTGGGGCGTGTGGTATGGCATGGCTCATGCCTGCCCCGAATTGCTTGCAGAAGCCGTGTATGGTTTGCCTGAGGTTAATCGTGAAAAAATAAAGAAAACCCGCTTGCTTGCTTGCCCAGGCTGCTATCCCACGTCAGTCCAACTTGGATTTTTGCCTTTGCTTGAAAAAGGCTTGGTCGATACCAAGCATTTGATTGCCGATGTGAAATCCGGTGTCAGTGGGGCAGGGCGCAAGGCTGAATTAGCTATGCTAATGAGCGAAACGGGAGAAAGCTTTAAGGCATATTCAGTGAGTGGGCATCGGCACTTGCCGGAGATTACTCAAGGACTGGAAGCGGCTGCGGGAGATTCCGTTAACCTAACCTTTGTGCCGCATTTAACGCCGATGGTTCGGGGTATCCATGCAACTTTATACGCCCAATTCAGTCATAGAAAAGTTAGTTTGGATGCGCTACAAGGTTTGTACGAACAGCGTTATGCCAATGAATTGTTTGTAGATGTATTGCCATCAGGTTCGCACCCCGATACCCGAAATGTCAGGGGTTCCAATATGTGCCAGATTGCTATCCATCAACCGCAGGGCGGCGATACGGTCGTGATATTGTCGGTGATTGATAATCTGGTGAAGGGTGCAGCAGGTCAGGCGATCCAAAACATGAATTTGATGTTTGGATTGCCTGAGGACAGGGGCTTGAAAATTTTGGCTCTGTACCCATAATCCTTGACTATGGAAGGTGGACTATCCATAATAACAATGTTTTTATTTTTCTGGTGACATTATTATGGCTGAACCAATTATTTTTACTGACAGCGCGGCCTCCAAGGTGAGCGAATTGATCGCTGAGGAAGGTAATGATAATCTGAAATTGCGGGTCTATGTCAGCGGCGGCGGCTGCTCTGGCTTTCAATACGGGTTTACCTTCGATGAAGAAATCAACGAAGATGACACCAGCGTTGAAAAAGGCGGTGTCACCGTGTTAATCGACTCCATGAGCATTCAGTACCTGACTGGTGCGGAAGTGGATTATAAGGAAGATTTGTCGGGTGCTCAGTTTGTCATCCGTAACCCCACCGCAAAAACGACGTGTGGCTGTGGGTCGTCTTTTTCTGTCTGATAGCTTATTATTGCAGTTTTCAAGGACAGTTTTATCTCAAAAAAAAACGGACAATGTCCGGTTTTTTTATGGGTAAATTTCGATCAAAGCGCTAAAGGTATCAAAGCCAGTAGAAACTAAATTGCTTGGCGTTAATTGTAGGCGTTAACGTTTTTTACAAAGAGTGAATTGGCCTTGATAAGGTTAAGTTTAGCCAAAGGAACCTGGGTTTGGGATTTAAAATCCGCCAGAGCCATACTTCTAAAAGGTATTGAATTAGATAGCTGTGCGGTCAAAGGATTTTGGTGCAAACCATCGATACGGAATTCATAATGTAAATGTGGGCCTGTCGCCAAACCGGTTTGACCCACATAGCCGATAACTTCGCCCTGCCTGACCATGCTGCCTTCCTGCAATTCACTTTTATATTTGGACAGATGTGCATAAACCGTTTCATAACGGTCACCATGCTTAATGATGACAACCTGACCGTACCCACCTTTCCTGCCAAGGAAAGCGATTTTACCAGAACCTGTTGCCTTGACTGGTGTGCCTGTTCTGGCGGCGTAATCAACGCCTTTATGCGCCCGGATTCTGTTGAGTACGGGATGCCGTCGGTTTGAGTTGAAGTGTGAGCTGATGCGGGCAAAGTCAACGGGTGTGCTAAGAAATGCTTTTTGTAAGGCATTGCCTTCAGGTGTGTAGTAATTAGAGTAGCCTTCTTTATCAATGAATCTGACGGCCCGAAAAGTTTTTCCACGATTGACAAATTCCGCCGCAACAATGTCGTCAGCGCCATTAAATCCACCCCGTTCATACACCACCGTAAAGCGGTCACCATTGTGTAGATTTGTGGCAAAATCAATGTCCCACGCAAAAATCTGCGTTAACTGGTTCATCAATTCCTCGGATAATCCCGCTTTTTTACCCGCTTGAGGCAGAGAAGATGTGACCGTTCCCTGGCCGCTAGCCAATTGCAACATGTTGAACTTGTGGGTGTACAGGTTAAATCTACGACCGAAGTTTGGGTAGCTCGATAAACCAAAGCGACTTGATAATCTCCTGAATTCTTGCGGTCTATCAGTGGAGATTGTCGTAAACTGGGTTCGATCTCGATTTGCGCTTACGATTTTATGCGCTTCTGAGGCGCCTAATTTGGAGAAAATTTCAGAAGGTGCTTCACCCGGCTTCACTTTGTGCATCATGATTCGTGTGTGGGTGGCATTGGGGGAATTGGTTGTTTTTTGAGACTCGGCATTGCCGATTGTGGATGTAAAAACCAAAAAAAAGCTCATTAAATAAGCAGGAAAAGGTTTGGTCTTTACAGCAGAATCTCTAAGTTTTTGAATTTTAATCAAAATAAATATCCTGTATTTTCCAGCATTTGATTGTAAGGTTTTTTTTTAAATTCACCAACAATTAAATGCCGCTTAATTGGGGCAAAAATATTTTATTCCTGGCAAATACTCAATAAACCTATAATAGCCGCCATTAGAAAAGTGTCATTTTGGAGAAAAAATTGCAAGAGGAAGTATTGGATCATCTATTAAGAGGGACAGAGGAAATCCTGGTTAAACACGAATTCGTAAAAAAGCTGGAGGAAGGAAGGCCGCTTAGGATAAAAGCGGGTTTTGATCCGACCGCTCCGGATTTGCACTTGGGTCACACCGTGCTGATAAATAAGCTCAAGCAATTCCAAGATTTCGGTCATGAAATCCTCTTTTTAATAGGCGATTTCACCGGCATGATCGGAGACCCGACTGGGAAAAATGTCACGCGCAAGCCTTTGACTCAACGAGAAGTTATGGAGAATGCCAAGACATATCAAGAGCAGATTTTTAAGATACTTGATCCAGATAAAACTAAAATTGTGTTCAATTCCACTTGGATGAATACTATGTCGTCAGCGGATTTGATCCAACTGGCCGCCAAGCATACTGTGGCCAGGATGCTTGAGCGGGATGATTTTAGCAAACGCTATAGAAGTGGGCAGCCCATTGCCATTCATGAATTTTTATACCCATTGATACAAGGCTACGATTCTGTGGTCATGAAAGCCGACGTTGAATTAGGCGGAACCGACCAAAAATTTAATTTGCTGGTGGGTCGGCAATTGCAGGAAGTGTATGGTCAATCTCCTCAAATTGTTATAACCATGCCAATATTGGAAGGCTTGGATGGCATCCAAAAAATGTCCAAATCCATGAATAACTACATTGGTATAGCCGATGCCCAGGATGACATGTTCGGCAAAATTATGTCGATTTCAGATGAGCTGATGTGGCGTTATTTTGAATTATTAAGCTTCGAAAAAATGGAGCGTATTAATGCATACAAGTTCGCCTGCGATTCAGGTGCGGAAAATCCTAGAAACATCAAATACGAATTGGCCAAGGAAATTGTTAACAGATTTCACGGTGGCACATCTGCTGGAGATGCTATGCGGAATTTCATTGCACAATTTCAACGTGGCGCTATGCCCGATGAGGTTTGTGAGATTACATTGAACACGAGTGCGGAAACATATTGTATTGCCAACTTGCTAAAAGATGCTGGATTAACGAGCAGCACATCCGAAGCAGTCCGCATGATAAACCAGGGTGCAGTAAAAATTGATGGTGAAAAAATTTCCGACCCGAAATTGGGCATACCTTCAGGGACGCATCATGTCTACCAGGTGGGCAAAAGAAAGTTTGCGCGTGTTGCTTTGGGTTGATTTAGGTATAGAACTTCCTGATTGGCACATTTCCCTGTTTGACAACTTTATTCAAATCTGTATAATCGTTGGACTCAGCGGGGCTGTTGCCCTGCGCTCTTTAACAAGATGGCCAAAATAATGAGTGTGGGCGCTTGTGCCGGCGGCCTGTGCCC
>NZ_JBKKBJ010000081.1:0-31575 GCF_046714055.1 Methyloglobulus sp.
AAAGGCCCGCCTGGCTTCAGCCGTCAGTGTTTGGTTGGCTTTGGCGCTATCGGAAAGCGGCCTGTGTTCCCAGCCGTAAAAACCACTGCGTGAAACCGTCAGCACGCGGCACATCAGGGCCACTGGATAGTGGTTTTCATTAGCCCTAATCATGGCGCACTTCAGTTGGGCAGTTTGGCAAAGTACGCCGCCGCCTTTTTTAGGAAGGCCACTTCCCCTTCCAGGCGGGCATTGTCCCGTTTGAGGCGCGCCAGTTCGGCTTGTCGGGGCTTTTGGCCTTCAAAGGGCCGTCCAGCCTGGCGACGTTTTGCCCGCCAGGAACACCGCACCGGTTCGGCGAGGCCTAAATCCTGGGCCGCCTTGGGGACACCGTCCCGATCTGCACGTCCGGGCGCTTGTCCTTTAAACTGTGCCGTGTATTTGTTGCGTGCTGTTGTCCTGGCTTCTTCTTTCTTGATTTTCATTGCTGACCTCGGTTTGAGAGATTGCTCCCTTAGCCGAGTGTCCGCTAGAGCGGGGCAAGATCAGCTTACCTGTCAATGAGTTATAATCGGTTCCCTATTTTTTGCTTGCGTCAATCTGCAACTAAGTTATATAGGTGTACGATTTAACTATTAAACCCACACTTGTTTTTGCTAGTAAGCCTTTTGTCTAGTAATATGGCGCGTTCAAGCATGCTGGAGATCATTTAGCAACGGTATCATTGTTGAGTGCTGCCGCAAATGTCTCCGATCAACTCAATAAACATGCCATTAAAGGGATCAGTTATGAATACATCAAATAAATCACTTTTAGTGATGGCTGTAATGTCCGCATTAACGGCACACAGCGCCGTCGTTTCAGCCGACCACGGTTCGTTGGGCTTTGGTATAGGCACGGCATCTCCCATTATCACCCAAACGGGTGTGACACTACCTGTTGGCATGTGGGCAGGCGGGATAATCACGCAGTATGTTAACTTTGACAGCATTTCCGATTCGCAACTTTTGGCGCTGAAAAACAATGCAAAGACTGAGGCCGATGGTGATGTCCATGATGTCGATACCTTTTTGCAGCCCTCAATTTTTGCCGCTTACGGCGTTACGGACGACTTATCCCTGGGTCTTAGGATTCCGTATGTGCTGCGCTCCAATGTTCGGTCACCGGATGAAGACGGGGGCGAAGTGATTAATCAAGGCGATCCTAGCGGTTTTGGCGATGTTTCCTTCTTTGGGCAATATCGCTTTTATCATAGCGACGATAACTTAAACCATGCCTCTTTGGTTATCGGCTTGAAAACGCCAACCGGACAAACATCGATCCCAACTAATCCAGTTGCCGAAGAGCCAGGACATGAAGAAGAAGAGGAAGGTGGACACCATGGCGGCAGCGGGGCTTTCGAAACTCATTCTCAACCCGGCGGTGGTGCCTGGAACCCTTCTTTCGGGCTGTCCTTTACCCGAGCAATGGGCCAGTTCTCTTTCGACACCAGCATTCTCTATACCGTCGCTACCACGGGTTCACAAGATACCGATCTTGGCGATACTTTTGGCTATAACTTTGCGTTGTCTTATGCGTTTGGCGCACCTGCTCGCAATAATTTTTTCTCGTCCAGCAACAATGCGCCGTGGACTGCCATTCTGGAACTCAATGGAGAGTGGCAGGATTACGAAAGAATTGCTGGGCAACGTAATCCTAACTCGGGCAGCAACACGGTATTCATTTCACCAGGAATACGCTATTCAGGAGGCAAAAACTGGAATACCGCATTGTCAATCGGCGCACCCATCGTCACTGACACTAATGGTTACCAAACCGACCCAGATTACCGGATTACTTACCGGTTTGTGGTTGTTTTTTAGGGCATCTTAAGGAACACTGCACAGTCCTTCGAATCTCAGGACGAACGGTTTGTGTTGATTACCTTCCCGCTGAGTCGTGAGCATGTCGAATGGTTGAACCCTAATCGTAATCAACTTGTTCAGCAGCTCATTAACCTAAAAGATAGGTCTGTTTTGATATTTCCGCGCTACTGTAGGGGCAATCCTTTATGGTTGCCCAGACCCAAGCACTGCGGTTGCCCGGGTAGGCACAAGGCCTACCCCTACCCCTACCCCTACCATGCTTAGACCATTTGTGTGATTTATTATATTTGTACAAGGTATTGATATTTATTAGATTAGCTTTGATTACGAACACTTGGACTGATTATTTTATGATTAAACAACGAAACTTACAGATTTAACTTTACCCAATGAAAAAACCAGCTGTCCGTAACCCAATTGAAACTATCCAAAAAGGATTTTTCAGCCGACTATTTCAGCGCAGATGTCAATTGTTGAAATTATTGTTCTGCATGGGGGCCGTGTTGGCGCTGATTGCTTCTTGCAGTCATCCAAACCAGGCTCATTTAAGTGCTGGAGCGGCAAATTACAGCCATTATCCTGACGGCGGCGGTTTGTTCGTTTCTGCTGCTTTTGGCCCTGATGGCCGTTTATGGCGGGTAGTGCCGGAAAAACATCATGTTTATGTCGATGTTTCGGGCGATTTGGGCAAAACCTTCAGCGCCCCAGTGCTTATCAACAAGGAAGCACAACCGATCAAGGTTAGCGGTGAAAACAGGCCTGGCGTCGTCGTTGACCGGTCTGGGCATATTTACGTGATTTATGCGGCGGAAAGCACCCAGCCCGTCGCTTTATTTTATAGTGTGTCCAAAGATAACGGCCACAGCTTTTCAACACCGATGCCATTAAGCGACAAAGCCGCTGATGCCAATACTTTTCAGGGTCGATTTGGAGTCAACCGTACCGGTCAGGTTTATGTCTTCTGGCATGACGAACGCAACCGCACCGACTGGAGACAATCAGGAAACGCGATCTATTACACGACCATAGCCGGGGACAGTGGGCTGAGCGCCCCCGCGCAAAAACTTTCCGACACCCTGTGCGATTGTTGCCGTATTGCGACAACTTTTGATAAGGATAACCAGGCTGTCCTGTTTACGCGCTTTATTTATCCTGTAGGCATCCGCGACCATGGCATGCTAAGGACACAACCTAATAACAAAGAGCCGCTGACCTGGCGCGTCACTTTCGACAACTGGATTATCGAGGGTTGCCCAGAACATGGCCCGGCAATTTCTATCAGCGATGATGGTCGATACCATATCGCCTGGTTTACCCAGGGCAGTGTGCGTCAAGGTTTGTTTTTTGCCTATTCAACCGATGAAGGGCAGCATTTTTCAGGGCCGTTAGCCTTCGGTGAGTTGAAAAAACTGCCTAGCCACCCCGATATTTTGGCCCAAGGCAAACATATCATCCTGACCTGGACAGAATTTGACGGTGGCCAAACGCAGCTCTTGGTTATGCACTCAAACGATGGCGGCAAGACCTGGTTGCCGCCCAAACCCATTGCAAAATTCAAGGCAGATGCAGACTTTCCGTTTCTGCTCAGTAATAACCAAGGCCTGTTTGTCTCGTGGAATAGCAGGACTGAAGGTTATCAATTAATTCCGCTGAATTGATTCTACTTTGTCAGATTATTCGGCCAATATTTTCCAAGCCCGCCATTCCGGCATGGATTCACGTTAGGCTATCTTGCCTGATGCCCTTCGGGTAAATGCAAATCTGTTCCAGACAGGTTGATGCCGAAATCCAGGCTCAGGCTCCGTGGTTGGTTTAAGTAATCTTGCGTCTCTACAAGCCTGATTTCGCCAACTCCACCAAGAATTCACGACATTTATTTTGAATAATCCGCGTGTTTTCCGGCCCCATGCGTATCATCTGTTTTTGGATGGGGTTGAGCGTTTCCAGTTTGGCATCGGCAAACTTGTAATGAACAGAAGGCCTGATTAAGGTAACTTGCCCTTCAAGAGCAGGGGCAGTGAGAATTTCGGCTGCTGCTTTTTTGACTATGCTTTCTAAAGTGATGTCCCGTGGGTAGCTGAACTCAGCAAACACCTGCAACATTAACGGCCTGATTTTTTGGTATAACGCCACTGCGGATTCTGTATCAATAGCATGTATTGTTTGCGCCAGTTGGTCGTAGCGTTGAAAACTTTTGGCGGCAATAAATGGCCCATTTTTGTCCTGCTCTACAGAAAAAGGCTCCGCAAGCCTAAGAAAACTCATGTGTTTTAAAATACGTAAACCCTGGGCAAAATCGTTGGCGATAAACACATATTTTCTAATTATCTGATCAGTTTTCAGCCATTGGGCAAACCCTGGTGAGATATTGACAAGCGCTTGCCGCACATAGTTATCACTGCTCAATAAATCTGGCAAATCGGATTGTTGGGTTGAAGATTGAGTATCGTTACTAGCTAGGGATTCCGGCTCTGCAGGTAGAAATTCGAGCCGCTCATCCTCTGCTGATTGTTGCTTATCAGGATATCCTTCTGTAGCAACGATTTCGTTAGAAGGCATTTTATCCGAAACCGTTGCTTCTGTTTCTTTAAGATTCTTGAAATTATCCATAACATAAAAAATACCGCCCACTCCAATGATCAGGGAAATCACGATAGGGATCATAATAAACGGCGTTTTACTGGATTCCTTGCTTCTGTTCCGATCATAGCGACCCATGTTGTAGTAAGACCTTCTTTCTGTTGTAGGTTACAATTAAACACTATAAGGTTCAGGTTCAAGGTTCAAAATGGCAGACTTTCATCTTGAACCTTCGTGATTTTCGCACACGCTACGGTGAATAGTACTCATTAAACTAACTATTAGCACTATATAAACTTTGTATAACGAATACTTTCATTTTAGCGAGCTGCCGTTTTCGATAGCGCCAGACCCGCACTTTATGTTCATGAGCACCCGCCACCAGGAGGGTTTGGCGCATCTGTTGTACGGTATCAATCACGGTGGCGGCTTCGTCGCCTTAACTGGCGAAGTCGGCACGGGTAAGACAACATTATGCCATTGCTTGTTGCAGCAATTGCCAGAAAACATTGATATTGCCCTTATCTTATATCCCAAGCTGAATGCCATTGAGTTATTGGCGACTATCTGCGATGAATTTAGAATAGGTTATGACAAACACCAACAGACATTAAAAAACCTGATTGATGCCTTAAACCAGCATCTGCTCAGCGCCCATGCCAATGGGAGGCGCACGGTTCTAGTCATTGACGAAGCCCAGAACCTGAGCCTTGAGGTTTTAGAACAAGTCCGGCTGCTGACCAACCTTGAAACCAGCAAAACAAAATTACTACAAATCATTCTGGTCGGTCAACCCGAACTCAAAGATTTATTAAACCGCCGCGACTTGCGCCAATTAAATCAGCGAATTACCGCACGCTATCATCTGCTGCCCCTCTCCTTGGAAGAAACCCGCACTTACATACGCCATCGGCTAATAGTATGCAAAGGCGATCCCGACCTGTTCAAAGAGAATGCCATCAATAAAATTTTCCAATTATCCAAGGGCATTCCACGGGTCATCAATATTATTTGTCATTGTGCCTTGTTGGGGGCTTACTCATCCGATGTCCGCGTCATCACCCTAGCTATCATCAAACGCGCGGCCAAAGAAACACTGGCTTTTACGAATGACACTCCCACGCGGTTAAAGCCTTTATTGGCGATATTGGCATTAAGTTGTCTCGCTGCAGGGCTATATTACCAAACTCAAGCAGTAACAGGCCCAACACCGTCCAAATCTAAGACGATCTTATCCAGCAAAATTCCTGAGAAAGCTGCCATAAAACAGTTAATGCCTATTAAGATTCCGTCAACCGTTGACAAACATGAGCCAGTTGCTGAAGTTAAGCCCTTTAGCTCATGGTTAGATAATCCAGCGCTTACATTGAATGCAGGTCTAAGCAACACCCTTAAGCTCTGGGATAAAGAAGCCCCAGCTACCCAAAAGGTAGACTGTAATACGGTACAAAAAACAGGGTTGTTGTGTCTGTTTGGCAGAGATAACTGGCAAGACATGCTGGCTTTCAACCGCCCAGCCATTTTGGAGTTTTCTTTGTCTCCAGGAATAAAACGATATGTGTTACTGACGGCGGTACAGGAAGGCCAGCCTACCCTACATTTTGAACAGGATATAACCTTTCCTTTAGCTGATGTGCTTAGTCTTTGGGATGGTTATTATTTGCTGCTTTGGCAACCGCCGAGACCAGGAATGAAAGTGATTTCCCCGGGACAATCCTCCGACAATGTAGAATGGTTACGCCAACAATTGACCGCAGCTGACAGCGTAAGCCAGGAAAGCAAACAGCCCCAGTTTTTTGATGCTGACTTGGAAACACGGGTCATTAATTTTCAACAAGTAAGCCATCTAACGCCGGATGGTAAAGTAGGCGTACAAACGATTATTCATCTTGATAACGCAACCGGCGCAAAGGGTTCGCCACACATTAAACAGGACTGATAGCACCATGTCATATATTCTCGATGCCCTACGCAAATCCGAACAGCAACGGCAAGCTACGCAGCCTGATACCGTTACGGAAAGAATCCTGATTACCCCGCCACAGCCCAAACAAAAACCGGCTAAGTGGATAGGCGCGCTGGTTATCGGAAATCTGCTGCTTATCGCCTATTTCGTTTGGTTTTTCACCCAAAAAGTCCCGACAGGACCTCAACATCATGAAAAGGTCGCGAACCATCCAGATAAACGGCTTTTGCCGCCAGCAGTTACACCACAGGGCAAGGATATCCATAAGCCTAAGATATCGCCAGCCAAGCAGAAAGAGCCAAAATTGCCTTCTATCGCCCAATTGCTTGAAGAAAAAAAAGAAGCCAACAAAATGGCCGACGTCCAGCGGCCTAATAACCAGCTTCCAGAAAAAAAACCTATAGCAGTTGATAAGGAATCCGCTATCCGTAGCGGATCAGCCGTGCCCGTCTGGCCTGAAAACCCCAACATGATAATGGAAAAACCGGTAGCCTTACCTATAACTAAAGACACCCCTGACTTGAATGATCTGCCTTATGAAATTCGTAATACCTTACCCAATCTAACCATCAACGTATTCAGCTATGCCCAGCAAGCCGAAGATCGCTTTGTTATCATCGACATGGTTAAATACCGGACGGGGCAACTCATCAAGGGTTCGGTAAAACTCAAAGAAATTCGCCCTAATAGCATCGTCTTACAATACGGTAACAACACATTCAAGGTTGAAAGACCTTAATATTTCCTGATTACGTATTGCTTTCAGCCAAGGTAGAAACCTATCAAGTCGTCGTCATACCGCTGGAATTCGTGGGAACATCACTGTTCCAGTCTCTACATACACCCATTAAGCGAGCTGCATGACACCCGCCGTCATGATTCCGACAAGGATCAATTTGGTACGCAATTCATACCGCGCTTCTTCATTACCAAACCGGTGTTTTAAAGAAAGCAGCAGGATTGTCAACAGAAACGTATAACCAGGAACCGTAGTTTCCATAGCCGATGCCAAAGAAGGGGAACCTAAATCGACTGCCCGCTGGCTCATGTACAAAGCGACAAGATTTGCCATTTCAATACCTATAAAAAGTGGAGCCAGGGGTTTTAGCTTGGGGATATTATTGCTGAATGCCTTTCTGACGCTGGGTACGACCAAAATCGGCAACACCCCGCTCAGGACAACGCCCATAATGACAAACGCGAAACCAGTAAAAAACGTACCCTGCTCGAACACGTATTTTTCAATCAGTATGGCCGCTACCTGAGCCGTAGATGCCATCAACATCAATAAGACCGAATCCCACTTGCCATGCCGGGAAACGTCTATAAGGCAAAAACAGATCGATGCAATCACCAACACACCGATAGTAATGTAATGCCATAGCTCTAACACATCACCTATCAAGAAATAACTGACTAATGGCAAAAGAGTGGGGGTGAAATTTCCGTACGCTGCAACGATGCCCGCTTCAGTTTTTTCCAAGGCCTGAAAATAAAATCCTTGACCTAACTGGATAAGCCCACCTGCGAGCAAAGCTAAAGCAATGATATGCCACTCAGGTAACTGCCAATCCACACCAGGTAGAAAAAAAAGCGCTATCAAGGCGATAACTGCTGTCGCCAAAGAACTCGTGATAACCCCCATCCAGGGCCGGTCAAAAACATTTCCGACACAATGACTGTCCAGTATATGGACTATCGCCCAGAAAGGCGGGCCAAGCAGCGCGTAATAAAGCCACATAGATGTTATTCCTCATATCTAAAGCTCAATAATGGTGGTATACCACCCCGTAAACTTGCCCTATTCAGTTTTAGAAAAATAAGTTAACGGGTTCATGAACTGTGGTAGAACCAACATTTAATACACTTTAAAATTTTTAATATTTAATTTGATGCACAGTGGTGTGATTAAGCGTAGTTTAATTTACAAAAAAAACAGCTTAATAACAACTTAATAAAAATATTGTGGAACACTTCTCAAATCCGCAAAATATACATGCTTCACCTCTTTACAAAATAAATAATTTGTGAATGTTATACAGTGAAAGCTGGATAAACAATTAGTAAGATTACTTACTCGGGTTGAACTGTAGCTATTGAAGATTATTTTGCAGATATTTCTGATAATGTATTGCTATAAGGTGTGGCTGATGACTCAAAAGGAGTCTTGAATAAATCGCTTTTGTTCATGGTTAGACAAGCTCGCTATGAATATAATTAATATGTTACCGTACATCCTGAGCCTGTTGCAGGCTTAAATCAGCGCTTCCTTAGTTTTTGCACAGCGCACTTCAACGGACTTCATCAGGGAATATCAACTATATTTGTTGTAGTTAACAGAAAATTGCAGCCATGAAACTTCTGACATTTACCTACCTATTAAGCCTGATCTTTCTACTACAGGTTCCGGCCTACGCCCAGGATGACGCATCTGCATCGGAAGCGTTATCAAGTGACGGCGACAAACTCTTGTTCCAGGATATTCCCTCGGTTTATACCGCTTCAAAATACGAGCAGAAAGTGACCAAGGCCCCTGCCTCGGTCAGTATTGTGACAGCGGATGAGATAAAAAAATGGGGTTACCGAAATTTTGGCGACATTATCGCAAGCCTCAAAGGCTTTTATAGCAGCAATGACCGTAATTACGGTTACATAGGTTCCCGTGGCTTCAGCCTGCCCTCTGACTACAATACCCGTCTGTTATTGCTGGTCGACGGGCATCGCTATAACGACAATATTTTTGAGTCTTTCTATGCCGATGAAGGCTTTCCGGTCGATGTGGACATGATAGAACGCGTGGAGGTTGTCCGCGGCCCCAGCTCGTCATTGTATGGCACCAGCGCTTTTTTTGGCGTAATTAACGTGATTACCAAGCGGGGCCGGGATCTGAAAGGCGCCAATATCAAGACTTCCTATGGCAGCTTTAACGCCACTAAAACCAGCGCTAGTTATGGCAAACGGTTTGGCAATGGCATAGAAGCATTCCTCGGAGGCAGCTTTTATGACAGCGACGGCAACGACCATTTTTTTTCCAAGGAATTTGATGATCCTGCAACCAATAATGGCTTTTACGACAGCAATGATGATGAACAAGCTAAAAAACTGCTAGCCAAACTGACTTATGGAGACTTTACCTTGGAAGGGTTAGTGGTCGACCGCAAGAAAAAACTTCCTACTGCGCCTTTCGGGACGGTATTTAATGTCCCAGGCACCAACACGATAGACCAAGCCCAATTTTATGAGCTCAAGTATGACCATACGTTTGAAAACCAGCTCAATGTCCAGTCCAAGGTGTCCTATAACTACTACCGTTATACCGGCAATTACATAATCTTTGATGAGACAACAGGACAAAACGTTGACAACAAGGATCTGGCCCGTGGACAGTGGTGGCGGGGAAACCTTGAAGCGACCCAAATCTTTTGGGACGACCACAAGGTCACTTTTGGTGGTGAATTTCAATATGATTTTGACAAATATCAGAATAACTTTGACCAACTGGCCGATGGTTCGACAGCCAATTCCCGGCCGACGGACGCAAGTGGCTATCGATGGGCGCTGTATGCCCAGGATGAATTCAACATTACCGATAAGCTGACGCTCAATGCAGGCCTACGTTACGATTTTTTCAGTACTTTTGGTGGCACTCTCAATCCCCGTCTGGCTTTAATCTATAATCCTTGGGAAAAAACTTCAGTGAAACTGCTATACGGCACTGCTTTTAGGTCTCCTTCCGAGTTTGAGGCCAATTCCCCACTGCTCGGAGTCATCGCTAACGCTAATTTGTCCCCCGAAGAACTGGAAACGACGGAGCTAGTCCTGGAACATTATTTCAATGAAAGCCTGCGGGGAGAATTCAACATTTACCACACTGAAGTAAATAATATTATCAACCAAGTGCAGATCGATACCGATGTTGCGCAAAACCAAAATGTTGATAATGTCAATTCCAATGGCATCGAATTACAACTGGAAGATAGTTGGAGCAATGGTTTCCAGGCCCGTATCAGTTATTCCTGGCAGGACACCCAATACAAAGCGAACAGCGAACGCTTACCCAATTCCCCCGAACACATGGTCAAGCTCAATTTGATTGCCCCGCTTTGGCAAGACATTGTGTTTCTTGGTTTTGAAACCCGTTATATGAGCGGCAGGAAAGTTCAGCCTAAAGATGACGGTAATCCGGCTGGGGAGGTTGGCGACAATTTTATCAGCAACCTGACCGTGTTTACTAGAAACTGGGTGAAAGGACTGGAGCTATCGGCGGGCGCTTACAATCTTTTTGATGAACGTTATTTTGATCCGGCCTCAAACGATTTCAGGCAAACCGGCATACAACAGGACGGCCTGACGTTCAGGGTCAAGGCGAGTTTGGATTTCTAAGCCAGCTATACCACAAACCCTCCCCCATAACCCGACCACCAAAAAAGTCCAAGTGTCATCCGATATTAAATCAACTTTTGACCATGCACTAAGTATTTGTACTAATTGCAAAACTGAGGGGCACACTTTAATCTGCGTCTCCGTACAGTTCAATTTATATTCGGCTTATGCAATTTAACCTATCAACACACAAAGGATTGATCGCTACCTTCATCCTCTTTTGTGTGTGGGCTAACCCTTTACTTGCTGAAAAAGAGGCGCATATTTTAATCGTAGCCAATTCGAATGATGGGCCGTATCAAGAGACGGTCGCTGGCTTTAAAGAACAACTATCTGCACACACCAAGGTCAAATTTACCGAGCTAACGTTACCACAAACCCAAGCGCTATCGGCTAAGGGAATAGAACTCATCAATCCTGACTTGGTCTATGCTTTGGGCAATGAGTCCACAAAATGGGCTAGCCTACAGACGTCCCGCATTCCCATCGTTGCGACTATGGTACTTAAAGACGATGTGCTCAGGCAATCAGCCAATATGACCGGAATTAGTCTCAGTTATCCGTTAAAAACCCAGTTCCAGTGGCTAAGAAAATTCTTCCCCCAGCAGGAATCCGTCGCTATCTTGTATAATCCGGCTGAAAATGAGGCTACCATCCAAGAAGCCAGACAAGTTAGCCAAGAAAGCGGATTTAAGCTGGTTGCCATACCGGTAGCAACGCCCAAGAATTTACCTTATGCCCTCGAACAACTTGCCAATAATATCGAAATTCTGTTGGCCATCCCGGACGAAACGGTTATGTCCGTTAACACAGCAAAAGAGGTGCTATTGGCGTCTTTCAGCAATAAGGTGCCTTTGGTCGGGCTGTCTGACAACTGGGTCAAATCCGGGGCCTTTTACGCCCTGTCCTGGGATTTTCAGGATCTAGGCAAACAATGTGCTACCCTGGCACAAAAAATATTGAGCGGCTCGCCCATGCAAGCGGTTCCCCCTGAGCATCCGCGCAAGATCACCTATACTATTAACGCCAAGATTGCCGAACACATTGATAGGGACATCCCTGAAGACTTGCTTAAAAACGCCAAAATGGTATTCAATTAAAAGCGAAAAAGCCAATGAGATCAATCGCTTCAAAATTTAATTTACTGACTATTTTTCTGATTACGCTGACGGCTTTGCTCACTGCTGGCTATATCATCTGGCAGCATCAAATCAACTCATTCAGGAGTTTTGCCGCGCATGGCGAAGAAATCGCTACCTTGCTCTCAAAAGACATCGTATTTGGCGTGTATACAGAGAATCAGGAAGCTATCGCTCAATCCCTGCAAAGTTTGGAAGACAACAAGGACATCGCTTACATCCTTGTTTATAACAAGGCAAGGGAACCCTTAAGAAAAAAAACCCAACACGGCTTGACCAAACTGCCCCTGCTGACCGAGGGCAAGTCGCCAATCGGACAGGCCAAAACCAGCGAATACACCTCCCCCAACGGTAAAAAATACATCAACATCATCACCCCAGTTTATATCAAGGCAGGAACGCCGGGCACAGGACTGGAGAGTGATTTCACCACAGTGCCGCACCCAACCAGTAATGACGAAATCATCGGTTACGTTCAATTAGGGATTAGCCAAGACACCATCTATAAAAATTCCAGGTTGATTGTATTACAAACTTTGATGATTGCCCCGGTCATAATCATCCTGGGCATACTTTTGACTTTATGGCAAACGCGGCGTATAACCCAACCCATTAAAAAACTGGTTTCAGCCACGCATGCAATCGCTAGGGGTGACTTTGGCAAAGAATTCACCGTTTCTTCAAAAACCGATGAGATTGCTGTATTGGCTCGTTCATTCAATAAAATGTCTGGGGATTTGGCCCTTTATGAGAAGCAAGTCTCAAATCATCGTGACATTTTGGAGGAACAAGTTGCCCAGCGCACCCTGGACTTGCAAAACAAGACGAATGAAGCGGTCGAACTTGCCCATAAAGCGGAAGCTGCCAGTAAAGCCAAAAGCGAATTTTTGGCGACCATGAGCCACGAAATCCGCACCCCGATGAACGGCGTTCTCGGCATGACGGAACTGTTGCTTCATTCCGATCTCGAATCCCATCAGCAACAGCTTGCTGAGACTGCGTCCCGTTCAGCAAAATCCCTGCTCGGAATCATCAATAACATCCTAGATTTTTCCAAAATTGAATCCGGTAAATTCGAACTGATGCCCACGAAGTTTGATCTACGTCAACTTCTTGAAGAAACAGCAGAAATGTTATCATCCCAGATTGAACGGGAAAGCCCTGAGTTAATCTTAAACTTGCCGTACGATCTGGCCGGTAAATTTTGGGCCGATGAAGAACGGCTCCGGCAAGTCCTGGTAAACCTACTGGGCAATGCCCTAAAATTTACCGATCAAGGCCAAATTGAAGTGAAAGTGGCTTGGCTCCCTACTCAAGGGCCTAAACAAAGTAAACATCTCCTGTTTGAAGTCATCGATACCGGTTCAGGCATAGCGCCCGAGCAACAAAATCAGATATTCGACAGCTTTACCCAGGCGGACAGTTCCACCACCCGTACCCATGGGGGCACAGGTTTGGGCTTGGCTATTTCCAAACAGTTAGTTGCGCTCATGGGCGGGGAACTCCAGGTAAAAAGCCGCCTGGGGCATGGCTCCTGTTTCTTTTTTAGCCTTAACCTGGATTTCATTGAATCTTCCAGCCCCAGCACAGACATCAGCGCTTTGCAAAACCAGACGGTTCTCGTTGTCGATGATAACGCAACGAGTCGGGCTATTTTTTACGATCAGCTTTCAAGTTGGGGGATGCGCTGCCATTGTGTGGAAAACGGCGAATCGGCTCTCAAGGCTTTGATTGAGGCGGCAAGAGTCAATAATCCTTTCCCCTGCGTATTATTAGATTACTTTATGCCGGGCATGAATGGCCTGACCACAGCCCTGGCAATCCAAACGGAACCCCGTATTCCACCACTGTCAGTCGTTTTATTGGGCGCTCTTGACCCCAAGCTATACAAGCAATATGGCATCAGCCATTTTCAAAACAAACCCATCGTACAAAAAAACTTGTTAACTACATTGTTAAATGTTTTTGACCCTGAGGGAGAGCATCTCCCAGCATCCCCAGGACTCATCGCCAATCAAGACGAGCCTCAGTTGCAGGGAAATATCTTGTTGGCAGAGGATAATTTTATCAACCAGGAAGTTGCCAAAGGAATACTCTCAGTCATCGGCTGCCAGGTACAAATAGCCAATAACGGTTTGGAAGCCTTGAGCCTGTCAGCCAATGAAGATTATGATCTTATTCTCATGGACTGTCACATGCCTGGCATGGATGGTTTTGAGGCTGCAACTCGAATAAGGCAGCGGGAATTGGCGGATAATCTCGACCCTATACCTATTATTGCCTTAACTGCCGATGTCCAAAAAGGCGTTATCGAACAATGTGCCGCTGCTGGGATGGACGGTTATCTCAGCAAGCCTTTTACCCGGAAGCAATTGCAAGAGGCGTTAGAAAAATGGCTGCCTGCCGGGCATAAAGCTTCGGCGAAAGACTCTAGCATCCCAACAAAGTCTCCCGAAGAACATAACCCTAATACCATGTCCGGTATCAGGCTTAATCCGGCAGCCCTTGAAAATTTACGTTCATTGACCACATCCAGTGGAGAAAGTTTGCTGGATAAGGCCATAGCCATGTTTCTGGATTCAGCGCCCAAGGAAATTGACCAACTAAAAGAGGCATTAAAAAACAACGATGCGGCGAGCCTGGCTAGCATTGCACACAATTTCAAATCATCCTGTGGCAATCTGGGTGCACAAGCATTGGCCAAAAACGCTGCATCACTAGAAGCCATCGGACGGCAGGGGCACACACAGGGCGCTAACGGAGTACTGCAAGCCATGGTGGATGGCTTACCTGATGTAATGGTCGCTTTGCGCAATGAAATCACGGCCTTTTCCCCTTCAGCCCCTTCTGTTTCAACCAGTCCTGGAACCGAAAGGGCTGGACAACAAAAAAGTCAAGCCAGAAACAGAGTCCTTATCATAGACGATGACCCGGGATTCCGTTTAATCACCGGTTCAGCATTGCGTGCTGCGTCATTTATTGTCGATGAAGCGGCAAGCGGCCCTGAAGGGATAAAACAGGTCAAAAAGCAGTTGCCTGACCTGATCTTGCTCGATGCCATAATGCCTGCCCCTGATGGTTTTGAAACCTGCCGCTTATTAAGGCAGGCCCTAACCTTGACCGACATCCCTATTATCATGGCGACAGGTATGGATGATGTAAATTCAATCGATAAAGCATTCAATGCGGGCGCCACCGACTTTATCACTAAGCCCATTAATTACCCAATTCTCATTCAGCGTGTCAATTTTGGCTTGCGTACCGGACAAGTCACAGCCGAACTCAGGAGCAGCAAACTTCAGTTGAGCGCCGCCCAGCGGATTGCGCGTTTAGGTTATTGGACTTGGGACATACAATGCGACCACTTCACTATTTCTGACCAACTGGCGCAATTATGCAGCATTGACCTGAGTGCCTTTGACGGCTCACTGGCCGGTTTTATTGACATGGTCTATCCTGAAGACCGTGAGTTCGTCAAAGATGTCATTATTGCCGCTGCCCACAGCAAGGCCATTAAGCACATTGAATACCGAATCAATGTAACGCCATCAGAAGTCATTGAAGTACAACAAGAAATTGAAGCATTAGCCAGCAATAACCTGGTCTTTATTACCGGCATCGTTCAAGACATTTCCCACAAGAAGCAAACTGAAAAGCAAATCCATCGCTTAGCCTACTTCGACAATCTTACCGGCTTGGCAAACCGTTCCTATTACCAGGAACGCATGGAAGACATGATTGAGTCAGCAATGCAGCGCAAGACACGGTTCGCCTTCTTGTACATTGATATAGATGGCTTTAAAGCCATCAACGACGGTTTTGGCCATCATAATGGCGACCAGTTTCTCCAGGAAATCGCCCAACGGCTTAAGCTTGTGGCACGGGAAATAGATTTTATCGCCCGTCTTGGCGGCGATGAATTTTGTATCATCCTGAACAACATAACCGATGAAACTAGCGTTGCTGAGATCGCCAAACGCTGTTTGCAAAAAATCAACCAGCCACTCATGCTGGACAATCATCAAATCAAGCCCAAAGCCAGCATAGGCATCGCGTTATTTCCAAAAGATGGCAGCAGCGAACCGGAATTATTGAAAGCAGCCGATACAGCAATGTATTGGGCTAAACAGACCGGCAAACAACACTACATTTTCTATTCTTCACACATGGCTAACCAAGTCCAGCAACGCCTGGAAAACGAAAGCTTGTTACGTGAAGCCTCTGCAAAGGAACAATTCGTGTTATTTTATCAACCGCAAGTTTCCCTGGATACCGGAAAAATTGTGGGTGTCGAGGCCCTGGCCCGATGGCAGCATCCCGAGAAAGGGATCATTTCTCCAGGCGAATTTATTGCCCTTGCGGAACAACTGGGCTTGACATCCCAATTAGGCCATTGGGTGCTTAAAGCGGCATGCGAACAGATTGCCGAGTGGCATCGTGCTGGCTTGCCTTATATTCAGGTCGGCGTAAATATTTCACCCGCGTATTTTCAGGATCCCAGCTTACTGAGCAGCATTAAGGAGCTACTAGAATACACCCAAGTTCCCGCCCAATACCTGCAACTGGAAATCACAGAAAACGCCTTACAAGCGTTGGGTAGCATAGAAATCTTCAATCGCCTGAGGGATCTTGGCGTAAAGATTGCGATAGATGATTTCGGGAGCGGGTTTTCCAGCCTGGCATCGTTAAAAAAGCTGTCTCTCGACGGCTTAAAAATCGACAGGATGTTTATCGAAGACCTCTTAAGCAATCCACATACGCCGTTGCTGCTAGGCACTATTATCGGCTTGGCTAATGCCCTGAATTTAACTTTGGTTGCCGAAGGCGTGGAAACCAGGGATCAAGCATCCGTCATGCTGGGGCTAGGCTGCCATATCATGCAAGGCTACCTGTTCAGCTATCCCGTTTCCGGTAGTGAAATCCCCGCCCTGATGTCTGTTGACTTCTCACTGGGGAACAAAGGTAACCACCCTATAAACATCCCTGTCGGTATCACGGAACCCTAAACCGCATTCAGTAGGGGCACAACCCTCGTGGTTGCCCCAAAACTGTGCCAATGAACAATACAACTTCTGACAACAAGACACAATGAGCACAGGCACAAGGCCTGCCCCTACAAGTAACTTGGATACCCCAAGTTACTTTACAATCAGGCTGTTATTGACCTGCTTAACACCTTTGACCCGCCGCGCCAAATCCACAGCCCTGGTAGCCGCTTCTTTAGAATTGACAAAACCGCTCAGCTGTACAACACCCTTGAAAGTTTCTACACCGATCTGCGACACTTTAAGTTTAGAATCCCCCAGAATCGATGCTTTCACTTTGCTGGTAATAACAGAATCATCAAGGTGTTCACCCGTACTTTCATAAGTTTTACCTCCAGCACAGCTGACAATCAAGGGAACCAGGGAAAGGCTTACTAAAAAAAGAATTATTAATTTTAATTTACGCATAGTATTTATCTATATTAAGAATGAACAGGCTAAAAAGTGCATACTAAAAACTTAAGCTACCTTTGCGGCACATTCTGGCGATGATTCCTTAACCCGAAATTAAGAAAAACCACTAAGAACGTGTTTTAAAAGCGTCGCGAGCGGTTCGGGTGCAAGGCGCGGAGCGCAGGAACCGGAGTGTACTCGTCGTACATGAGGATTCCGAGTACCGCGCAACGCAACAATCGAGTCGCGTAGCAGCTTTTAAAACACGTTCTAAATGAAACAGCCGGTCTGAGACACAGGGTTCATAATACAACAATATCGAACCATTGTAACCACTGTCATCAACCTTACCGCAATATCGGTTCTAACCCTGGCTAATCGGTGTTTACCCAGAACAATGTTAGAATTTCCGGTTTTATGTTAATCGCTTTTCTTGAACTATGCCTACAACCTTAAAACTCCCGCCTGAATCCCTGAGGCTAAATATCGAACTTGTAGAGATTGAATTAAACGCAGCAACAACCCCGCAAAGTAACATTTTAGGCCAGCCCAGGGCACAATCAGCGCTGGAATTCGGCATTGCCATGACCAGTTCCGGCTATAACGTCTTTGTTATGGGAGAGCCTGGATTAGGCCGTTTATCCATGGTCACCCATCATCTGAACGGGCTGTCCAGAAACCTGCCGACCGCACCTGCTTATGCTTACGTCGATAACTGTTCCAACCAGAGGGAACCGCTAGCTATCCAGCTAGCGGCAGGACAGGGCGAGCAATTTTGCAATGACATCGAAAACCTGATCGACAATCTACTGGTCACATTCCCCGCTGTATTTGAAAGCCCTAGTTACCAGCAAAAGAAATCTGCCATCGAGCGGTCTTTTAATCAAGCTTATAACAATGCGATTGATTTGGTGGAGAAACAGGCCAGAAGCCTTAACGTAGCGCTGTTTCGGGAGAACGAAGGCATTACTTTTGCTCCGGTCAAAAACAAAAAACCCTTGGATGAAGAGCAATTCGCGGAATTGCCCCAAGCCGAACGGGACGCTTTTCATCAACATATTGAAGAGCTTGAGGAATATTTGGGCGAGGTACTTTTGGAACTGCCCCAGTGGCGCAGGACCCTGGTGGAAAAAATCAAACAACTGGACACCGACACCATCCAGCTAGCCATCACTCCACTCTTTGCAACCCTTGATGATAAATATCAGGGTATGGATGATCTCTATCGCTATTTATCGGAAATCAAAAAAAACCTGAATAACACGATTGCCGACTATCTGATGCCGACCCACGCCTTGGAACCCAGCAATAACGCAACAAAACGGTCGGCATTAATCGAGCTTTATTCACCCAACATCCTGGTCGACCACAAACAAGACAGTGGCGCACCGGTCATTTATGAACCCCATCCGACGTATCAAAACCTGTTTGGACGCATCGAGTACGTCAGTGACCAAGGTACATTAATCACCCATTATCGAAGGATTTGTCCTGGCTCTTTGCATAAGGCGAATGGCGGCTACCTCATACTCGATGCGGAAAAATTACTGACCTACCCTTTTGTCTGGGAGGGCATAAAACGTGCGCTGCAATCGGGTCGCATTGAAATTGAATCGCCTTATTCGGACTTGGGTATCAACACCGTCACTTTAAAACCCCAGAATATCCCGTTAAATATCAAAATTATCCTGGTGGGTTCGCGGGACATCTATTATCTGCTCGAAGAACTGGATAGTGAATTTAACGAGATGTTCAAAGTCCTCGCCGACTTTGACGGCCACATCCCACTCAGCAATGAATCCACCCAACAGTTTGCTTCGCTTATGATGAAACATGCCCTGGATACAGGCGCCAAGCCGTTGACCAAAACCGCTATCCAAAAGCTCATCGAACATAGCTGCCGCCTGTCGGAAAACCAGCACCATCTTTCCGCGCACATCAACGATTCTCTTGATATCGTCTCTGAAGCGCAATTGTTTGGTCGCCAAACCAACAGTGGACACATTGATAAGGCGCACATAGAGCAGGCCCTGGTAGCCAGGGAATACCGCAATGGCAGGCTATCCCAGACGGTGTTGGAAGAAATGCTCGATGGCACCATCCTTATCGATACCGAGGGCGAGGCAGTAGGCAAGATCAACGGCCTGACCGTCCTTGAAATAGGCGGCAGCTGTTTTGGCGCACCCGCACGTATAACCGCCACCGTATACCCAGGCTCCAGGGGCATCGTCGATATTGAACGGGAGGCCGAGTTGGGTCAATCCATCCATTCAAAGGGCGTGATGATTCTCACCGGCTACTTGGGTCATTGCTACGCCCAGGAATTTCCTTTGGCAATTTCAGCCAGTATCGCCATTGAACAATCCTACGGTTACATAGACGGCGATAGCGCCTCAATGGCGGAACTATGCTGCCTTATCTCCGCCCTTACCCGCACCCCCATCAGGCAGTACTTTGCCGTCACCGGTTCGATCAATCAATACGGCGAAGTACAAGCCATAGGCGGCGTTAATGAAAAAATTGAGGGCTTTTTCCGGCTATGCCAGGCAAGAGGACTTACTAGCCACCATGCAGTGATCATTCCTGCCGCTAACAAACGCAACCTGATGTTAAAGCAAGAAGTCGTCGATGCCGTCACGCAAGGGCTGTTTGCAATTTATGCTGTCGCAACGGTTGACGAAACGCTGGAGTTATTGACCGGAAAACCCGTTGGCACCATAGACAAAGAAGGCAATTACCCAGAACACAGCATCCATTTCAAAGCCATCTCCCGGTTGAAAGAAGTTTCAGCCCTAGCTTTTGATGATGACAAGGAAGATGGCTTATGACCCAGGGTGTTGAATTTTGCAATTGAATTCGCCGTTTCGGGTATTGTGCAAAAGACAACGCCAAAAGATGGCGCTAGTGCCGGACGAGCCATGTTGCTCCGTCCTGCGTCGAAATTGACGGAATACGCTATCGCTATTCCATCCTACAAAATAACCAAACAAATGGGGAATGGTCTACCGGACGCTATTTCTCAAGCCCAATAAAATCCCATATCTTGTGGGATACCGTGGCATTCTCATATTCTGGAACCGGAGGGCCATTGGGGAAATTAAGTTCATACACTCTGCCGGCATCTTTGGCTAAATCCGGCATATCCAGTTTGGTGTAAGCTTCCTGCATGATTTGCAGGGCATAGGGCACGGCGGGTGTGCGCTGGTATTTTTCAACAACGTAAGAAGCCCTGTTGGCAGCAGCGACATAAGCCTTACGTTTGATGTAATATCTGGCGACATGAACCTCGTGCATAGCGAGATTGTTTTTGAGGGCAATCATGCGTTTGCGGGCATCCGGCACATACTTGCTTTGCGGATACTTACGCACCAGTTCCGAAAAAATATCGTAGGCACTACGGGCGTTGCCAGGATCGCGTTGCGAAGCATCGGAGGGTATAAAGCGCTGGATAAAGCCTATATCGCGGTTGTAATTGACCAATCCCTTTATATAGTAGGCATAATCTACATTAGGATTGCGTGGATTCATTTTGATAAACCGGTCAGCCGCAGCTATCGCAGATTCGGGATCAGAATTTTTATAATAAGCATAGGCAATATCCAATTGGGTTTGCGCCGAATCCAGACCAAACGGAAAACGTGCTTCCAGTGCCTCATAGATTTTGATGGCTTTTTCCCAATTACCGGCATCTACGGCTTTTTTCGCCTGACTACGAAATTTGTTGGCATCCCAATCGACACAATCGTCATCGTCAGCATCCCCCGATTCATAATCCTTCCAGTCAGCACATTCATTTTTGCTGGATTCTGAATCATCTGACATTAAACTTTTAACTGTTTCACAGCCTTGTATGGATACAATTAACGGTATGATAACTAGTAATTTAAACAAAAATAATCGCATAGGGCTAACGACACGTTGTATGATGCGAAATTTACTCGCTGGATTTCATTCAGGATTGGAAACGACTGCTTGTGGCGAGTATAACGTATCGTTGAGCTAATCAGAAGTAGTGTTATGTCAAAATTCAAAGAAACAGTGCCCTATGGACTGGCAGGCCTGCGTTTGGATCAGGCGCTTGTTGAACTGTTTTCAGATTATTCCCGGAGCAAACTGCAAACCTGGATTAAGTCTGGACGTGTACAGGTTAATAACCTAACAACGGTAAGCCCAAAGGCAAAGCTGGATGGCGGCGAGGAAATCACGCTCGATGCCGAGGCCGAGACGGTCATCGAATCTAGCCCGGAACCTATTCCCCTGGACATCGTATTTGAGGATGACAGCCTGTTAATCGTCAACAAGCCTGCTGGACTGGTTGTCCATCCGGCTATTGGCAACTGGCACGGAACTTTGCTGAATGCCTTGCTTAACCATGACGCAAATCTGGAAACCTTGCCTAGGGCGGGTATTGTCCATAGAATCGACAAGGAAACCAGCGGCTTGCTGATGATTGCAAAAACCTTGCAAGCCCATAACAGCCTGACGCAACAACTGCAAGAGCGGGAAATCATCCGAGAATATCTGGCCGTAACACGGGGCCGCATGACCGCTGGCGGTACGGTCAATGAGCCTATCGGCAGGCATCCTACTGACCGCAAACGCTATACGGTCAGGGAGTCGGGTAAATTTGCCGTCACCCATTACCGGGTCGTCCAGCGCTTTGCCCATCATACCTTGGTGCAATTGATGTTGGAAACTGGCCGTACGCATCAAATTCGGGTACACATGGCGCATATCCGCTATCCGCTCTTGGGCGATCCTGTCTACGGCGGACGTTTTCAAATGCCGCCCAATTGCGGTGCTGAATTGGAGAAGGAATTACGTGGTTTTAAGCGCCAAGCCCTACATGCCGCAAAACTGGGACTGCAACATCCATTGTCTGATGAATATTGCGAATGGGAGCAACCCTTACCCGACGATTTGGTTCGTCTGATCAGGGCTTTATCAGAAAATGAAGACTAATAGTCACTGGCTGCAACCGGACTGGCCTGCGCCTTCGAATGTACACGCGGCAATGACCTTACGCACTGGCGGTGTCAGTCAAGGCGATTACGCCAGCTTAAATTTAGCTGCCTACGTCGGGGATAATCCCGATTTGGTCAGCCAAAACCGGCAAATCATAAAAACTCTGTTGAACTTACCTTCAGAGCCTGCCTGGCTGAACCAAACACATAGCAATCGAGCAGTTAAAGCGACTGCAATGTCCTCGCCGCCGCAAGCTGATGCCAGTTACACCGACCAGCCCGGCGTGGTTTGCGCCGTATTGACGGCAGATTGTTTGCCCTTGCTGGTCTGCGCTGCTAATGGCACCGAAATAGCGGCAATCCATGCCGGTTGGCGCGGCTTGTTAGATGGCGTAATCGACAACACGATCGCCGCAATGCAAAACAGGGACGCGCTGGTTTGGTTAGGCCCGGCAATCGGGCGGGAACGCTTTGAAGTCGGCGCTGAAGTGCGTACTGCTTTTGTGACAAAATCTGCTGACTACATTGCCGCCTTTAAAAAACACAGCCATAACAAATGGTTAGCCGACATCTATCAACTGGCGCGACTCAACTTGGCTGCGCTGGGTATAAGCAAGGTTTACGGCAGTAATTTTTGTACTGTCACCGACCACGAACGGTTTTATTCCTATCGCCGGGATAAGGACACAGGGCGTATGGCGACACTAATCTGGAGAGATTGAACTTGAATTTATTGCTATTAATCATCATATTTACCGCCATTGGCGGCGTACTCAGCGTGATCGCGGCGGCTGTTTTCCTCTTATTGCCGGATGAAAAACGCAACACGGTGATACCCCACGGAATTAGCTTTGCTATCGGCGCATTGTTGTCCGTGGCGTTTTGGGGGCTGATCCCAGAAGCCTTTGCCGACATTAAACCGGAGCAGTTCCAAACCTTATCAGGAACAATTTTAGCCGGTATTCTCGGCTTTTTTGTGCTGGAAAAATTGCTGATCTGGCGACATTGCCATATCGAAAGTTGTGAAGCCCACGGCGATGAAGTTCATGACTCCAATCACGATCAAGGACTTGAAGTCCTCGCTGGACATCATCATCACGGCATGGTCAAATCCGCAGGCGCATTGATTATCGTGGGTGATGGCATCCATAACTTTGTTGACGGTGTATTGATTGCCGCTGCATTTTTAACCGACGTTAAGCTGGGTATCGTCACCAGCCTGGCGGTTGCCACCCACGAAATTCCCCAGGAAGTGGGGGATTTTGCCATTTTATTGCATAGCGGTTATTCCAAAAGCAAGGCCTTGGTTTACAACATCCTGGCGAGTTTGACCACCGTGGTAGGCGGTGTGTTGGCCTATTACAGCCTGGAAGATCTGCACGACAGCTTGCCTTACTTCCTGGCGCTGGCAGCCTCAAGTTTTATCTACATCGCCGTCGCCGATTTAATTCCGTCACTACATAAAAAAACCGATATAAAAACCTCATTGCAGCAAATAGCCTTGATTGCCGCCGGGGTTTTGCTGATATGTTCATTGCATGGCGTTGTCCATACGATTGAAGCCGATAATCGGAAGGTGGAATTTAATAAGAGATAAATCGCCAAAATATTAGTTATGGGAACCTCTATTAATTGCAATTTAAACCGCCGTGTAGCGAAAGCGCTGTAACTAGACAACTTTTAAGCTCGAACTATTGGGTTCTAATAAAAATTTTCTTTATTTATAAAGTCAATAGTTTTTAGTTCTACAGAAAAAACCCTGGTTAACCGTATAATATGGTGCTATTTCACAGGTAGTGAGGTGTAAATTATGCAAATCATCCAGGAAGCGCTTACGTTTGATGACGTTTTGTTGGTGCCCGCTCATTCGACTGTATTGCCCAGCGAGGTCGAAATCAAAACCCAGTTGACCCGCACTATTGCGCTCAATATTCCCCTGGTTTCCGCCGCTATGGATACGGTTACCGAAGCCCGGCTGGCGATTGCGATGGCACAAGAAGGCGGCATTGGCATTATCCATAAAAACATGACCGCTGAACAGCAGGCGCGGGAAGTGCGTAGCGTCAAGAAGTACGAAAGCGGAGTAATTAAAGATCCTATCACTGTTTCGCCTGATGTGAGCATTCGGGATGTGATTAAGCTGACCCGCGCCAAAAATATTTCCGGGGTTCCTGTCGTTGATGGTGATGAATTGGTTGGTATCGTGACCAGCCGTGATTTGCGTTTTGAAACACGTTTCGATGAGCCGATTACCAAAGTGATGACCCCAAAAGAAAGGTTAGTGACGGTGAAGGAAAATGCCGACCAAAAGGAAGCCATCGCTTTATTGCATAAGCATCGCATAGAAAAAATCCTGGTGGTGAATGAGTCCTTTCATTTGCGCGGCCTGATTACCGTCAAAGACATCCAAAAAGCGAAAGATTACCCGCAAGCCTGCAAAGACGATCAGGAACGGTTGCGGGTGGGCGCGGCTGTAGGCATCGGATTTGGCACCGAAGAACGGGTCGATATGCTGATTGCGGCGGATGTGGATGTAATTATCGTTGATACCGCTCACGGACATTCCCAGGGTGTGCTTGACAAGATTCGCTGGGTCAAGCGCTATTATCCAGGTGTTCAGGTTATTGGCGGCAATATTGCGACCGCTGAAGCTGCATTAGCCCTTGTTGAGGCAGGGGCAGATGGCGTAAAAGTAGGTATTGGCCCAGGGTCGATTTGCACCACGCGGATTGTCGCCGGGGTAGGTGTTCCACAAATTACCGCCATCAGTAGTGTCGCGGAGGCGTTGAGAGGTACAGGCGTACCTTTGATCGCCGATGGTGGTATCCGTTATTCGGGCGATGCTGCGAAAGCCTTGGCAGCGGGCGCCCATGCAGTAATGTTAGGTGGACTATTTGCCGGGACGGAAGAAGCGCCAGGCGAAATTGAATTATTTCAGGGGCGTTCCTACAAATCATACCGTGGCATGGGTTCATTAGGGGCCATGTCGCAACTGCAAGGTTCTAGCGACCGTTACTTTCAGGATGAAACCGACTCCGTTGAAAAGCTGGTGCCAGAAGGGATTGAAGGCCGAGTCCCTTACAAAGGCAGTTTACTTGCGGTGATTCACCAGTTGTTAGGTGGCGTGCGTTCGAGCATGGGTTATACCGGCGCAAACTCCATCAAAGTCTTGCATGAAAAGGCGCAGTTCGTGCGCGTGACCAGTGCGGGTATAAGGGAAAGCCATGTGCATGATGTGACGATTACCAAGGAAGCGCCCAATTATCGGATGGAGTGATTGTTTGGTGGGCAATCATTATTGAGGGTCACACGAAAAAGCTTGTAGATAGAATTGGTACAACATAACCCAGTCAATTCTCGCATTTGCCAAATATTTCGATGATAAACAAGAAACTACCCAATCAAGGTATCTCAAGTCGCTTTACAACTGATGCGATTATTATGGCTGGAGCACCTATCGTATTGACCCTGATTGCAATTATCGCAGTTTGGGTTGCGCCGAAAATATTACATCTCCGAGAAGTTGATCGATGTCTTGAATTGAGAGGGACATTTAATGACGAAAAAGACGAATGTGTAGTGGCTAAAAAGGAAACACGGTGAAACAACCATCAACCAACATCCATAGCCACAAAATCCTCATCCTGGATTTCGGCTCACAATACACCCAGTTAATCGCCCGGCGCATTCGAGAAATCGGCGTTTACTGCGAAATCTATTCCTGCGAATGTTCGACTGAAGAAGTTAAACACTTCGCACCCAATGGCATTGTGCTATCCGGTGGCCCTGAGACGGTTACCAGTGCCGATACGCTCAGAGCGCCGCAAATAGTATTCGAACTGGGCGTACCGGTTTTGGGCATTTGTTACGGTATGCACACCATGGCCGAACAATTGGGTGGCAGGGTCGAATCATCCAAGCACCGGGAATTCGGTTACGCGCAAATCCGGGCGCATGGGCATTCCAAGTTATTGAAAGGCATAGAAGACCATTTATCGCCTGAAGGTTACGGTTTACTCGATGTTTGGATGAGCCACGGTGACCGGGTTGTTGTTTTGCCTGAAGGTTTTAAACTGATTGCCAGTTCCTATGGTGCACCAATTGCAGGGATTGCCGATGTAAAGCGGGCATTCTATGCCCTGCAATTTCATCCCGAAGTCACTCACACCAAACAAGGTATTAGAATACTGTCTCGCTTCGTACTTGAAATTTGCGGTTGCGAGGCGTTGTGGACAGCCAGCAGCATTATTGACGATAGCATTCATGCTGTCCGCACCAAGGTAGGCAGCGACCACGTTATTCTGGGTTTATCGGGTGGCGTTGATTCCTCTGTCGTTGCGGCATTGCTGCACAAAGCCATTGCTAACCAGTTGACCTGCGTATTCGTCGATACCGGATTGCTGCGTCTCCATGAAGGCGATCAGGTCATGGCAACCTTTGCCGAGCATATGGGCGTTAAGGTTATCAGGGTCAATGCAGGACAGCGTTATCTTGATGCCCTGAAAGGCATTGCAGATCCTGAACAAAAACGTAAGATTATTGGCAACCTGTTCGTCGAAATCTTTGATGAAGAAGCTAGCAAGCTGATCGATGCAAAATGGTTAGCACAAGGCACCATCTATCCTGATGTGATTGAATCGGCAGGTTCCAAAAGCGGTAAGGCGCATCTGATTAAGTCGCATCACAATGTCGGCGGTTTGCCGGACAACATGAAGTTGAAGCTGGTTGAGCCTTTGCGCGAGTTGTTCAAGGATGAGGTGAGGAAAATAGGCTTGGAATTAGGCTTGCCTTCCGATATGGTTTTTCGGCACCCTTTCCCAGGGCCGGGTTTGGGTGTGCGGATACTGGGTGAAGTCAAAAAGGACTATGCGGATTTGTTGCGTCAGGCGGATGCCATTTTTATCGAGGAATTGTACCGGCATGATCTTTATAACAAGGTCAGCCAAGCCTTTGCCGTATTTTTGCCGGTGAAGTCGGTAGGGGTCATGGGCGATGGCCGCCGTTATGATTACGTCGTTGCATTACGCGCCGTTGAAACCATCGATTTCATGACCGCACGTTGGGTACACCTGCCTTACGAATTTCTCGACCTAGTTTCCCGTCGCATCATCAATGAAATCGCTGGCATTTCCCGCGTCACTTACGATATTTCGGGTAAACCGCCTGCCACTATCGAATGGGAATAACGGAGCAAGACGAAGCCTGGATGCGTTATGCAATAAGACTGGCGCAACGGGCTGAATTGCTAGGTGAGGTTCCCATTGGTGCGGTGCTGGTCAAGGACAACCGCTGTATTGCCGAGGGCTGGAATGCGCCCATAGCCAATCATGATGTGACCGCCCATGCGGAAATAACCGCCTTGCGCGAGGCCGGCAAGGCGCTGGCAAATTACAGGTTGGTGGATACTACCTTGTATGTGACCTTGGAACCCTGCGTCATGTGCATGGGAGCCATTGTCCATGCACGAATAAAACGCCTGGTTTTTGGTGCTTATGACCCTAAGCGGGGCGCGGTTTGCAGTGCGTTAAGCCTAGCCGATGCTGGATTTTTAAACCACAGGGTCAATTGGCTAGGGGGAGCGCTAGAAGCGGATTGCTCTGAATTGCTCAAAGATTTTTTTAGGATCAGGCGTTAGCTTGTAGCTTTTAGGGTACACAGTACGTACCATTAGCAGCTGTAACCGTTACTAGACTGGGGGCATTAAGCTTCCTTAAACTGATACGTAATGAGACTGCAAAGTATACCCAACCCTTATATCTACCCATCCAACAACTTGTAAGCGTATAATTTCCTTCATCAAATACAACGTTACACCGTTTAAGAGGAAATCAAGCATGAGTATTAATTATCAAAGCATTATTACCATGGAGCCGGACAAAAGAGGCGGCAAGCCGTGCATTAGGGGATTAAGAATTACGGTCTACGATGTTTTAACATGGCTGGCTGATGGCATGAGCCGTGATGAAATCATTGAGGATTTTCCAGAGTTAAATAATGAAGATATTACCGCTTGCCTTCGATTTGCGGCGGATAGGAAACACCACAAGGCAACACTAACAACCTCATGAAGTTACAGGGCTATAGGATGTGCTGAGGAACGAGACGCATCTTTCGCGAACGATGCGCTTCCCTATGTTCAGCACATCCTATGGATCTGGTGCCAGTCTATTAAAGCCGTATTGGGCCAAACGCTGTTGAGCCTCTTGCTGGCTTAAGCCCTGTTCAGTGCTGCCCAAAGCATCACAAGTTGCGTCAGGAGGGAGAGAATGCCATGGACGACTGTCTGATAGGTTCTTTTTCATCATTAATGATCCCATTATGATTTTTTACCTATAAAAATGTAGTATGGAGTAACGCATTGACAGGCAGTATAAAATAAGAAGAGTTAGTATACCAGTCGATGCGTAACCACTATGTCTATGTCTCAAGCATTGTTAGCACATTCTTTTTAAGGAGGACGTTATGCGAAATTTGAAGCGATTATCCGCTTTTATTGGGGCGATATTAGTTATCGCTGCCATTTTATATGTTGCCTTCCAATTCATATTCCTTGATTTTTTTGTTGACTTATGGTGGTTTCAGTCATTAAAGTTTGAATCCTATTTCTGGCTCCGACTGCTCTATAGATTCTTTCTGTCAGGTGGCGTAACGCTATTTTTTTTCTTCAGTTTCTTTTTTCATTTTTGGATCGCTTCGCGTTATTTAGGCCTTAATCCTTCGGTCGAAACCCTAAAAAATATTGAGAAAGGCCTGGATTTTCACCGAATTGCAGCTAACTTTATTAATGGCTCGGTAAAAATTTACGCTCCAATTTCATTGTTGCTGGCCATCTATATCGCTATTCCGTTTTATGAACATTGGGAAACGGCATTATTATTTTTTTTCGGTGGCCCGTCTGGCGTAATCGAGCCTGTTTACGGGTATGACATCAGTTTTTACCTGTTGTCTTATCCCCTCTACCTGCTGATTCAACAGGAATTGTTGACCACGGCCAGCTTGTTGTTCTGCATGGTGGGTATCCTGTATTGGCTGGAAGATGCTTATGTGCCCGATCAAAGCAAGGAAATGTCTTCAGGCGCCAAAATTCATTTGATGATTTTGATCGGTTCCATTGCTCTATTTGTGGTCTGGGGATTTTTGCTGCAGCGGTTTTCACTGCTATATACCGGGAACCATCAACCGGTGTTTTATGGGCCAGGATTTGTGGAAATACGCTATCAATTACCGCTTATCTGGTTAAAGATTGTCACCTTCCTTGCGACGGCAATCACCGCAGGCCTGTTTATTTTATCAGAACAACACCGTCGCAAGACACCGTTTTTGATAGCGCTGACTGGTTTTTTATGTGTTTTAGGGTTACCTAAAGTTCAGTTTATCCCTGATTTAATACAACAATATATCGTTAATCCCAATCCTGTGGAAACGCAAGAACCGTTTATTCAACACAATATTGATGCAACCCTGGATGCCTATGATTTAAAACACATTAAAACGGTAGATCAGCCAGTCAAGCTGAATGCCATTGATGACATCGAGGCATGGAGTACGCAGAAAAACTTTGAAAACATACCGGTTTGGGACCGGGAAATCCTGATTGACACCTATAGACAGATGCAGTCGATAAGGCCCTACTACACGTTCCTGTCTGTCGATGAAGACCGCTATTTTCTTCTAGATCACACCCGACAGGTCAACCTTGCCGCCAGGGAAGTCAACCTGGCCAAACTGCCATCCGAAGCGCAAAACTGGGAAAACACCCATTTGCGTTATACGCACGGTTATGGCGCCGTCGTCACAGCGGCTGCCCAGGATGCCGGTAATCCACTGATCTGGTATATGCGCGATTTAAACCTGAGTTCGAACGTTGGCCTGTCAGTCAAATACCCGGATATTTATTATGGCCAGGAACCCTACAGTTACGCCATTGTCCCCAACTCTCTTGATGTCATGGGGATTTCCGGCACACCATCCGACCCCGATATGGCAAGCGCTTATCAAGGCAAAGGCGGCATCCCCATTCCCTCCCAGTTCAGAAAAGCATTATTTGCCGTTTATTTCAAAGACCAGAATATATTTTTTTCCCCCAATATATCCACAGAAAGCCAGGTCTTGATGCGCAGGAATATCACCGCGCGCATCCAAACATTAACGCCCTTCCTGCATCTGGATAATGATGCTTATCTGGTGGTGACCAAAGACCGGTTTTACTGGATACAGGATGCTTATACGCTCTCCAGATGGTATCCTGTTACCCAGCTTGCCGACGACGATTTTCTGGAGGGCAAGCAAGAATTCAACTATATCCGCAATTCCGTGAAAATAGCCGTCGATGCTTTAGACGGCGGCGTACAGTATTTCATCTCCGACCCCTCGGACGTCATCATTCAGGCCTACAGCCTGGCTTATCCCAGCCTGTTTAAAAGCCTTGATGAAATGCCTGCCGAGCTAGCATCACATTTGCGTTATCCCAGGGATCTGTATTATCTGCAGATGAAGGTTTATGCAAAATACCATCAACGAGATCCAGCATTATTCTACCAACAAGCCGAGACTTGGCAATTCGCCACAGTACGTGGCCAGCCGGTAAAACCTTATTATCAGACCATCGATTTCGGCAATTGCAATAATGCGGAGGAGTATGTCATGCTGAACCCGATGACACCGGTCAACAGCAATAATCTCAGCATGATAGGCGTAGCCGGTATAATGGACACCACGACCTGCAGTGCGGCTTATAAGCCCAGCATTACCATTTATAAGTTCCTTAAGGATGTCCAGGTCAACGGGCCGGCGCAGGTTGAAGCGCTGATTGACCAAGACCCGGAAGTTTCCGCCCTATTTACCCTCTGGAACCAAGGCGGTACAAAAGTTCAATTGGGGCGCATGGTTGTCATGCCGATGGGTAATAGCGTGCTCTATGTACAACCGGTTTATATAGTCTCGACTACAAACGCCATCCCTAAACTTTCCAGGATCATTGTTTCTATCGGTAATCGTGTGGTCATGGACACCACTTTTGGGTCGGCGTTCAATCGCCTGAAACAGATGTTTATCAAAGGTGCTGCCGATGTCAACAAAACGGGGACGTCTAAGGCAAATGCCCGGCCAGGCAAGAATTAGCGTTTTTAAAATAATAAGTCCGTAAGTCGGATAAATTGTAGGGCGGATTAGCCGCGCAACATACGCGATCTATCCGTTTTGTTTGACCTCTGGGCGCGGCGTAATCCGCCAACTGCGGTGTCCATCCGACCACCAGGGATG
>NZ_JBKKBJ010000082.1:0-26037 GCF_046714055.1 Methyloglobulus sp.
TCAGTTGGGCAGTTTGGCAAAGTACGCCGCCGCCTTTTTTAGGAAGGCCACTTCCCCTTCCAGGCGGGCATTGTCCCGTTTGAGGCGGGCCAGTTCGGCTTGTCGGGGCTTTTGGCCTTCAAAGGGCTTGCTCGTCAAGCGGCGTTTTGTCCGCCATGAATAGGGCATTGCTTCGGCAAGCCCCAAATCCTCCGCCCTTGGGGATGCCGTCCCGATCCGTACGCCCTAATGCTTGTCCTTTAAACGGTAAGCTATATTTGTTGTGGACTACTTGGGGGCTTGTTTCTTTTCTGGTCTTCATTGTTGACCTCGGTTTTAGAGATTGCCCTTAGCCGAGTGTCCGCTAGTCCAGGGCAAGATCACCTAGTTTTTATCGACTTCTTTCATACTGAGCCTGACACGGCCTTGACGGTCAATTTCCAGGACTTTAACCCTAACGACATCGCCTTCGCTTAGTTTGTCGCTGACTTTGTCTACATGTTCATGGGAGATTTGCGAGATATGCACGAGGCCGTCTTTGCCGGGAAGGATGGTGACAAAAGCGCCAAAATCCATCAGTCTTGCGACTTTGCCTTCGTAAATTTTACCCACTTCGACATCGTCAGTGATCTCTTCGATCAGTCGGCGGGCTTCCTCGCCGGCAGCCTTATCGACGGAAGCGATCTTGACTACGCCATCGTCGGTGAGGTCGATGCTGGCACCCGTTTGCTCAGTAATGCCACGGATAGTTGCACCGCCTTTACCAATGACTTCGCGAATTTTGCTGGGGTCGATTTTAAAGCTAATGATGCGTGGAGCGAAGTCCGACATTTGCTCACGGGTAGCCGCTAAGGCTTTATTCATTTCACCAAGTATATGCAAGCGGCCTGTTTTAGCTTGAGCCAACGCCGTTTTCATGATTTCTGCGGTGATGCCGTCGATTTTGATGTCCATTTGCAGGGCGGTAATGCCGTCTGCTGAACCGGCAACTTTAAAGTCCATATCACCCAGATGGTCTTCATCACCCATGATGTCGGATAATACGGCAAATTTCGCGCCTTCTTTGATCAGGCCCATGGCAATACCTGCGACTGGCGTTTTAATGGGCACACCCGCATCCATTAAGGCGAGACTGGTGCCACAAACAGATGCCATAGAGCTTGAGCCGTTGGATTCTGTGATTTCTGATACCACCCGAAGCACATAAGGGAATTCATCCATATCCGGTAAAACGGCCAGCACTCCACGTTTGGCCAGACGTCCGTGCCCGATTTCCCGACGTTTTGGCGAGCCGACCATACCGGTTTCGCCCACACTGTAAGGAGGGAAGTTGTAGTGCAACATAAAGGGTTCTTTATATTCGCCTGCCAGGGCATCAATAATTTGTGCATCACGTTGAGTTCCCAAGGTTGCCACGACTAAGGCCTGAGTTTCACCGCGAGTGAACAGGGCGGAACCGTGGGTTCTAGGCAGGACTCCAGTGCGGATGGAAATAGGCCTGATTGAATCCAGTGCGCGGCCATCAATTCGTTTGCTGTCATTAAGAATGGCGTTGCGGACGATTTTATACTCAAGGCTTTCGAGGATGTTACGAATATTTTTTTCGGTATATTCACCCGTAGCGGTTAGTTTTTCAACAACCGCCATCCTGATTTCTTTTAGCTTGTCTTGTCTGATCAGTTTTTCGGGAATTTGGTAGGCCGCTTTGATATCGGATTCGGTGTTGGCTGCAACCAGCTTTTCAAGCTCGGCATTGGTGGCTGGAGCAGACCATTCTACTTTGCCCGTGCCAGCGGCTTTAGCAAACTCATTAATCGCATTGATGGCAACCTGCATTTGCTCGTGGCCGAAGAGTACCGAACCCAACATAATTTCTTCAGGCAGGCCTGCGGCTTCGGACTCAACCATCAGCACTGCTTGGGCAGTACCTGCAACCACCAGGTTTAATTGTGATTCCTTGAGCGTGGCGGGGGAAGGGTTAAGAAGATATTCTCCGTTTTTGTAACCTACACAGGCGGCGCCTACAGGGCCGTTAAAAGGTAATCCGGAAACCGCCAAGGCAGCAGAAGCGCCCAATAAGGCCGGTACTTCCGTATTAACTTCGGGATTCAGGGACATCACTGTTGCGACGATTTGAATTTCGTTAGTATAACCTTCAGGAAAAAGGGGACGGATTGGCCTGTCAATCAGTCGGGAAATGAGGGTTTCCTGTTCGCTGGGGCGACCCTCCCGCTTAAAAAAGCCGCCGGGAATTTTACCCGCAGCGTAGGCTTTTTCCATATAGTTGACGGTGAGTGGGAAAAAATCGCCTCCACTGGGTTCTTTTTTGCCGACGACGGTCACTAAGAGCGTAGTGCCTTCAACATCAATAATGATAGCGCCATCGGCTTGACGGGCTATTTCCCCCGTTTCTAAGGTGACGAGCCGACCGCCGTACTGAAATTGTTTCCTGACTGGATTCACTATAAGGTTCCTTATGTGTTAAAGAATGAGAAGGGCGTTCACTACAAAAAAGTGTATCGGAAACGGCCTGACTGCTTGTTTAACACAACAGCCGCTCCAAGTATGGATTATTTACGTAAACCGAGACGATCAATCAAGGAACGATAACGGTTAATATCTTTATTTTTAAGGTAATCCAGCAGCTTACGGCGCTGGTTAACCATGCGCAACAGTCCCCGGCGGGAATGATTGTCTTTTTTATGTTCGGCAAAGTGCGGCGTTAAATGCACGATATGCGCTGTCAATAAAGCGACTTGCACTTCTGGTGAACCGGTATCCGTTTCAGACTGGCGGTAGGCTTCGACAACGGCTTTCTTTTGTTCTGCGGTAAATGACATCAGTAATCCCTATTTTTAAGATTAATAAAAAATAAAGCCCTCGCCCCCTATAAATAAAACACGGGTAAGAGCCGGTAACAAACCATTTCCACGATAGGGTGTAGAAATAATTTGGGTTTTATAAGGTTCATTGTTGTTTTGAACCTAATCGTTCAGGTTGAACAATTTTTTCGGCGCTAGTTTACCATCCAAACGGATTTCTCCCAACCCTAAAAACTCAGTTGTACCGTACATGCGCACTGGGCCTCGCATGGTTTCTTCAAGGTCGAGCACTTGTCCATATTTGATAGCAGTGACTTGTTGTCCGTTCAGGTACACGGCTGGCATTGCTTGTAGGGGATCATCAACGGCAATGAGGGTAGCCAGCAACTGTTGCCCGTCCAGTTCTTGCAATTGCTCTAGCGACATGCCCTGTTCAATGCGGAATTGCCCGGCTTGAATCCTGCGTAACTCCTTGACGGTTGCGCCACAAGCCAGTTCCTGACCAATATCTTCGGCGAGTGATCGGATATAAGTCCCTTTCGAGCAATAAACTTCAAGTTCCAATGTGTCTTTTTGGACTGCCAATAACTTCAATTCAAATATCGTAATGTGCCTGGCTTTCCGTTTGACGGTTATCCCGCCCCTGGCCAATTCACACAGTTTTTTGCCATTCTGTTTCAATGCTGAATACATGGGTGGAACCTGGTCGATTGCACCGGTAAATTTTTCCAGGCTAATTTTGATGTCCTCAACTGTAAATTCAGGGACGGGTTTTGTTTCAACAATTTTGCCTTCCAGGTCGCCCGTATCCGTTCGGATGCCAAGCTGGATAATGACCTGATAGCGCTTGTTAGCATTAAGCAGCATTCCCGATATTTTTGTGGCAGCGCCAAAACATATAGGCAATAAACCCGTAGCCAAAGGATCCAGGCTCCCGGTATGTCCTGCCTTGTTGGCATTGAATAACCGTTTTACTTCCTGTAAAGCCCTGTTTGACGAGATACCCAAGCGTTTATCCAGCAGTAATATTCCGTGAATATTGCGCCCGGAATGACGTTTTTTCATAGAGTCCCGTTCACACATCCTGGTCGGTCGGGATGTCTTTATTCAGGTCGCTTGGACGCTCTGTGTTTAAATCACTTAGCAGCTCTGCAACCCGCATACCGGTATCGAATGAATCGTCATAAAAAAATTTAAGTTCGGAGATATGGCGCAAACGCATTTTTTTTGCCAAATTATGCCGGATCATGGGCGCCAATTCATTTAGCCATTTGAGGTGATTCCGTTTGCCCTGCCCGTCGGTGTTAAGCACGGTAAAGTAGATTTTGGCGGCGGCCAGATCTTTGCTCAAGACGACTTCATTGATGGTGATAAAGCCCAATCTGGAATCATCAATTTCGCGTTGCAGGATTAATGCAAGTTCTTTCTGCATTTGCGAAGATACCCGGGCGCTACGGCCAAATTCTCTGGGCATAATCTTAAAGGACGCGCTTGATTTCGGTGCGTTCAAATACTTCGATATGATCGCCCACTTTGACATCGTTATAATTTTTTACGCCGATACCGCATTCCATACCCATCTTGACTTCAGCGGCATCGTCTTTAAAGCGCCGTAAAGATTCCAGTTGGCCTTCATAAATCACCACGTTTTCGCGCAATACGCGGATCGGCAGGTTTCGTTTGACATAGCCGTCAACGACCATACAGCCGGCAATGGCGCCAAATTTCGGTGACCGGAAGACATCACGCACATCCGCAAGTCCGACGATATGTTCCTTGATTTCAGGCGCTAACATGCCGCTGATGGATTTTTTGACTTCATCGATGGCATCGTAAATGACACTGTAATAATGCAGGTCTACGCCCTTTTCTTCGATCAATCGCCTTGCGGTCGCGTCCGCCCTTACGTTGAAGCCCATCAAGATTGCCCCGGAAGCCAGCGCCAGGTTAACGTCGCCTTCATTGATACCGCCAACGCCGCCATAGACGACCTTGACTTCCACTTCTTCGTTCGACAAATCAACCAGTGAGCCACGTAAGGCTTCTAAGCTGCCCTGGACATCGGTTTTCAGCACCAGATTGACGCTCGCAATCTCACCGGCAGCCATTCTGGAGAATACTTCGTCCAGTTTTGAGGCGCTTTGGGCGGCATGTTTGCTGAAGCGTTTGCGGTCTTCACGATGTTTTGCCAAGTCTTTGGCAACACGCTCGTTTTGCACTACCAGGAATTCATCACCTGCAAAGGGTGTACCCGACAAGCCGAGGATTTCAACGGGGGCACACGGCCCAGCTTCTTTAATGGCCTTGCCGTTCTCATTGAACATGGCGCGAACCCGTCCGAATTCCTGTCCACATAAGACCATCTGACCGTTTTCCAGGGTCCCTTTTTGAATCAAGATAGTGGCCACAGCGCCACGGCCTTTGTCCAGCCTGGATTCTATGACGATACCAGAAGCCGCACCTTCGACCGGCGCTTTCAGCTCCAGGATTTCGGTTTGGACAATCAAGGCTTCGATAAGGTCATCAATGCCTTCCCCGGTTTTAGCAGAGATTTTAAGAAATTGGACATCGCCGCCCCATTCTTCGGGCATAACGTTGATATTGGCCAATTCCTGCATGACTTTTTCAGGGTTTGCATCCGCTTTGTCGATTTTATTCATTGCGACGATAATCGGCACATTTGCCGCCCTGGCGTGATCGACGGCTTCCTTGGTCTGGGGCATAACGCCATCATCAGCTGCGACAACGATAATGACCACATCAGTGACATCTGCGCCGCGGGCGCGCATTGCAGTAAAAGCGGCATGACCGGGTGTATCCAGGAAAGTGACCGAACCATGGTCAGTTTTTACCTGATAAGCGCCGATATGTTGGGTAATGCCTCCGGCTTCGCCTGCGGCTACACGCGTTTTACGGATGTAATCCAGCAACGAGGTTTTACCGTGGTCAACATGCCCCATAATGGTCACAATCGGGGCTCTTGGTATGGAGACGCGATTGTCTTCCTGTTGCGCTTCGGCGAGCAGTTCTTGTTCAAAGTCGTCATCGTTCTGCATGACGGGTTTGTGGCCCATTTCTTCCACCAGAATGGCGGCTGTTTCCTGGTCGATGCCCTGGTTGATGGTCGCCATGATGCCTAGTTTCATCAAGTGCTTGATGACCAATGCGGCCTTTACACTCATTTTTTGGGCGAGATCGGAAACAATAACCACTTCCGGTATCGTCACTTCCTTTACCATCGGGGCAACCGGCATTTCGAATTGATGTTTGCCGTCCGACTGGATGGAGCTGCGCGTCGATGGTTTGTGTTTCTTCTTCTTTCTGGAATCCCAGTTGATTGTACGTCCATCTTCATCAATCTTGCTTCTGTGCAAAGTTTCTTTTTTGCCATCCGCTTGCTGCCTGACCCGTTCGGCATTTTTTTTGATGGATTCTTCCTGGCGGCGTTCTTTTTCGTCCGGCTTCTTTTTGGATTCTTCTAATTCTTTCTGTTTTACAGGCTTTTCGTGCTTGCCTTTCTTCTCAGGTTTTATTATTAAAGCATCAAGTTCGGGATTCAAGTCAGGTTCGACTACAGTGTCCGTAGTAGCTTTTTCTGCCGCTTGCAGCCCTAATTCTGGCTCGGATACTGGGGCGGCTTTTTGCGGTTCGGTTGTTTTCGTTATTTCTTTCTCAGCAGTGGGCTCCCCGGCTAGGGCTGTCAGTTCAACACTGGCAACTTGTTCAGTTAATCCGGGCTTTTCAGGTTCTGCAGCTTCCAGTTCTTCCTTATGCTTAACATTGACATACGTTTTCTTTTTTCGGACTTCGACACTGATGGTCTTGGTGGAACTTCCAGGTACATTTGCCTGCTTGATCTCGATGACTTTCCGTCGTTCCAACGTCACGCGCCTGGGCGAGCTTTCGGCTTCTGCTGCTGGTTTTCCGTGCCGGTTACGCAAATGTACCAGCAGTTTCATTTGGTCGTCATCGCTAATCACATCATCAGGCTCACTGACAGGGAGTCCTGCTTCTTTAAGCTGCACCAATAACCGTTCCAGAGGGATTTTTACCACCCCAGCCAATTCACGTACTGTTTTATCGCTCATATACTGCTCCTTCCTATTCGCCTGACGTTCCAGCAAACCATGGCTCACGGGCTTTCATAATCAATTGTCCAGCTCGATCTTCAGTCATGTCCTTAAGCCCTAGCAGGTCGTCAACCGACTGCTCCGCTAAATCTTCCATGGTTTTAATGCCTAGTCTTGCCATTTCATGAGCCAATTCCTTATCCATGCCATCCATTTCAATCAAGTCATCTGCTGGCTCCGCCGATTCAATCTTTTCTTCAGCGGCAATGGCCTTGATAAGCAGGGCATCTTTGGCACGGTTTCTCAACTCGTTGACAAGATCTTCATCAAATCCTTCAATTTCCAGCATTTCGCTGACCGGTACGTATGCAATTTCTTCGACGGTATTGAAACCTTCTTCCACCAAAAGCATGGCAATATCGTCATCGACATCCAGTTGTTCAACAAATAGTTGCTTGATGTTAACCGCTTCAGCTTCGCTTTTTTCCTCCGCTTTTGTGGCATCAAGAACGTTGAGCTCCCATCCTGTGAGTTGGGTTGCCAAGCGTACGTTTTGGCCGCCCCTGCCTATGGCTTGGGACAGGTTTTCAGAACTGACTGCCAAATCCATGCTATGCCTGTCTTCATCCACGACGATAGACTGGATTTCGGCAGGTGCCATGGCATTGATAACAAACTGCGCTTCACTGGGATTCCAGAGAATAATGTCGATACGTTCGCCAGCCAGTTCGTTAGTGACCGACTGGACTCTTGAGCCGCGCATACCAACACAGGCTCCCACGGGATCCTGTCTGGGATCGTTACCTTTCACGGCTATTTTGGCTCGGGATCCGGGGTCGCGGGCAGCGCCCATAATCGAGATAAGACCTTCATTGACTTCAGGCACTTCCAGGCGGAACAAGGCAATCAGCAGTTCCGGCGCTGTGCGGCTTATGAAAAGCTGAGGGCCGCGGACTTCCGAGCGGACATCTTTCAAATAACCGCGAATCCTGTCGCCGTTGCGGATTGCTTCCCGGGGGATCATGTCTTCTTTTGCGATGAAAGCCTCTACATGGCCGCCCAAGTCCAGGTAAACGTTACCTTTCTCAATGCGTTTTACAATGCCAGTGATAAGCTCACCAATCCGGCTTTTATAAGCCTCTACTATTTTTTGGCGTTCAGCCTCACGGACTTTTTGGATAATGACCTGTTTCGCGGTTTGCGCGGCAATCCGGCCAAATTCAACCGATTCGATCTCTTTTTGAATCACGTCGCCGACCTGGATGTTTTTATCTTCCAAGCGGGCGGTTTCCAATAAGATTTGCGAGGCGGGAAATTCCACATCCCCATCAATCTCTGGATTGGCATCAACCACATCCCACTGCCGGTAGGTGACATAATTCCCGATTTTTCTGTCTATGATGACGCGAACCTTGATTTGATTGGTATGGCGTTTGATCGTAGCCGCTTCTAATGCTGACTCAATCGCTTCAAAGACAATTTCCTTGTCAATATCTTTTTCATTAGAAAATACCTCGGCTACCAATAAAATCTCTTTATTTGCCATTGCGTCCTCCTTTTTCAATTAAATAGTCAGGAACCAAACGCGCTTTGCTCATCGCGACGAAGGGAACCTCAAAAACTTGGCCTACTTCACGAAGTGTAATAATATCGTCCACAACCTTGTCAATTACGCCGGTAATTTTTTTCCGGCCAGCGATGGATTGGTACAAATTTACCAAAACGGCGCTGCCGATAAATTGTTCGAACTGATGTGCATAAAAAAATGGCCTGTCCGCGCCGGGCGAGGAAACTTCCAATTGGTAGTTGCCTTGAATCGGATCTTCTACATCCAAGACGCCACTGATTTGGTGGCTGACCTTAGAGCAATCATCCACCAAAATGCCATTGGCGCTGTCGATATAAATCCTGAGCAAGCCATGCTTGGGTTGCGGATGATATTCAATCCCGACACACTCATACCCCAAACCTTCTACAATTGGTTCGATCAAATTTACCAAATGCTCAGGAGCCCGCTTCATTCGTTCCTCATTAATTTTCGCACATAAAAAAAGAGCCGACGGCTCTTCCATTAACAACCTGCCACTAAGCTCCCCTATCCGAAGCCCCAAAATAAAAAACCCCAAAGTGGGGCTTTCTTATTTTTATTGGTAGCGGGGGCAGGATTTGAACCTACGACCTTCGGGTTATGAGCCCGACGAGCTACCAAGCTGCTCCACCCCGCGATTAAGAGGGATAATTATAAAGATTTTGCCAGAATTAGCAATTTTTAATTAGCCCTGATACAAAGAAAGCTTGCTTTCTATTCCCAAGTTTAAGCTGGGGCAGTGTGCCCTGATTCGGGTATTGGGTAGTTACAATGTATCCCATCATACACCGCAATGGGTTAATGATGGCTTAGTGTTTGGCCATACAGACCACTAGAGTATGATGGTAGCTAGAATGCCTTGTTTCTACCAAATAAAACCAATACCCATTTGATTTTAATGGTAGTCACTGTATCTTGTGCATAGTCTGTTGGGCAAAAATCCACTCCATAACCATCAATCCTCAACGTTTTCATAAAGCATAACCAAGAACAGTCATTGAGATGGGCATCATTTTCAGGGAATACGTCCGGGTTGTCTGGCAAAAGAAAGGGTATTTTTTATTGGCCTTATTGGCACTCGCCAGCGCCACTGCCCTGGATTTGCTGGCACCGACTTATTATAAAAATATCGCTAATGGTCTCGCGAAATCTTATTCTGAGGCAACATTAAGGACTTTGCTCGACAACCTAAAACAACTCGGCCTGGTTTATGCTGGCATTTGGTTCTCGTGGCGTTTTCTTGAACTGGCGATTGTGCCTTTGGACGGAGGTGGCGTTAATCTTTTGGAAAAACGCTGCTTCGAGGTCCTAAAGAAGCAAAAATACACTTTTTTTGAGAATAATTTTTCGGGCAGCTTAATCAAACAGGCCAGCCGTTTCTCACGTTCCTTTGAAATCATCATGGACTGGTTTTTATTCCAGTTTTATATGAATCTCCTGGCGGTTTCCATTTCATTCAGCATTTTTTATCAGCATCAACGCCAGTTTGCATTGTATTTCCTGACCTGGGTAGCCCTGCTCATCACCTGGAATATTGTTTATTCAATCTGGAAAATGCGTTTTGACCAGGCGGTAGCAGAGGGCGACAGCAAAGTCGGCGGCGTATATTCGGATGCCATCAGCAATATTTTCATCGTGAAAACCTTCGCACTGGAAAATTACGAACAAAACCGTGTTAATAGCACGTCTAATGAGGTCTATCGTAGGAAAAAAATCGCCTGGCTGTTGACCTACATTTCCTTTGCCGTGCAAGGAGTGATGACTTTTGGTATGGAGTTGCTGCTTATCTATTTGATGATCGAAAAATGGCAAGCGGGCCGTTTTGAAGTCGGCGAGTTCGTCTTATTCCAATCTATCATGATTATGCTGATTCAGCGCTTATGGGAATTTGGGCGCTATTTCAGGAATTTTTTCACCGCACTGGCCGATGCCTCGGAAATGGCGGAAATATTTCGCCGGGACGAGTTGGAACGGAATGCCCCTAATGCCAAGTCCATCACGATATCCCAGGGGGCAATTCGCTTGGACAACATCAGTTTTTCTTACAATGAATTTAACCCCCACCAAACCCGGCTTTTTGAAAATTTTAATCTGGACATTAAAGCGGGCGAAAAAATCGCCCTGGTCGGGCAATCCGGCTCAGGAAAATCGACCTTAACCAAACTGCTGTTCCGGTTTCTCGATCCCCAACAAGGCCGCGTTAGCTTTGATGGGGTTGATGCCAAAACTTTTATGCTGGAATCGTTAAGGAAACAAATCTCCATGGTCCCCCAGCAGCCTGATTTGTTCCATCGTTCCGTCAGGGACAATATCGCACTGGGCGAAGACATTTCCGAGGCTGATCTTGTTGAAGTCGCTAAAAAATCATGTAGCCTGGATTTTATCAACGGCTTGCCTGAAAAGTTCGACACGATGGTGGGTGAGCGCGGAGTCAAGTTGTCCGGCGGCGAAAAGCAGCGTATCGCCATTGCCAGGGCATTTCTGGAAGACGCGCCCATCGTGGTGCTGGACGAAGCAACCAGCGCCTTAGATTCACTGACCGAGCAACAGATACAAGTCGCCATTTTCAATCTAATCAAACACAAAACTGCCATCGTCATTGCCCATAGGCTCTCCACCATCCTGAAAATGGATCGCATCGTGGTGCTGGAATACGGAAAAATCATAGAGGAAGGGACGCATCAACAATTGCTGAATAAACAAGGGAAATACTACGCCATGTGGCAGCATCAGAGTGGAGGGTTTTTGGTTGATTGAGAGGTTATTGCTCAACTTGAAGCCACGTTTAATTTCCAATTTTTTTGCTTAAATTGCTTAAAAAAAATATTTTTAGAGAAGGTGAAGACAAATAAGGGCAAGATCAAACGCGTCTTTGACCATAAAGCCTTCACCGAACAACATGTCCGGCATTGGCAAATCGAGCAATGCCATCGTGCTATGTAAGCAAGTATGCAACATCTGATGTTTTCAAGTCCGCAGTATATGGTCAATAAAAAATCATCTTTTTGCCGCGATTTGTGGTTTCGTCCAATTGCAAAAACTCAGTTTCGCGGCGGTGATCAACAATTGCCAAAGCGTACGAGGGAATCTACTCAAAGACGTGATCGCTTCGTATATTGGGACTGTCATGCCGAATATGGCCCATTTGAACCCAGGATTCCACCCTGTCGTCAATGCGTGACTTCTATCTTCACATTAAGTAATAGTGTGCAACTGTTTTTAAAAGCCGTCATTCCGGCAGGGATTGGCGGAGAGGATTCCCTATCCTCTTCCGCACTTCCTCCATCCATGGAGGTCGCCGGAATCCAGGCTCCATGGATGGCTAGGAGTGCTTGCCGTCCATGGCACTGGATACCCGCTTCTCGGCGGGTATGACGCACTTTTTTGCTTCAGTTGCTAATCAAGTCCTCTAATTCAGATTTTAAATCAGTTGTTCATTTTTATAAGCAATCCCAACACATTTGATGCTATTTTGTTTAATTATCGCTTTTGCTTACCTATAATTGGCCTAAACTTGTCAATAAACTTTTATCAATATAAGTGGGTTAGATTCAAATGATTTCAAAATTGATTACTCTGGGTTTATTTTATGCCCACAACACTTAGCTTGCAGTTAAGTTAACCCGCGTTTGGATGAAGTTGTAAGATGATGCGAATGTTTTACAAAAACGATAACAGGCAGTCAAACCTAATGTTAAGCAAGCCCGACGATATCGCCCGAATGTCCAGCGCAGAGCTGCAAAAACTGCTGTTTGAGTTTCAAGCCCGTCAACTCGAACTCGAAATACAGAATCAGGAACTTCGGGCCACACTTGGTTGCCATGAGCATTTGTTTGAAAAATCCCCCATCGGCTGTTTGACGCTTGATAGGGAAGGCGCTGTCCAAAGCATCAATAATACCGCAATCAATTTGCTCGGCTATGCTAAGCAAGACATTGATGGTGCTTTTTTGGCCGATCATGTCCACCCGTCCGATAAAACGGCTTACGATCGCTATCTTGAAAAGCTCGCGGACACACTGACCACACAAGCATTAACCCTTAAACTTAATCGGTCAAACGGCAAAATTATTGATGTAGAGTGCCGTGGTTCTGCCGGTATCACGGACGATAAACAAACGCTGATTTGTCTGGTACTCAACGACATTACTGAGCACAAACAAAGCGAAAAAAAACTTTCTGGCCTCATAGAACAACTTGAAAACAAAATTACCAAAAAATCCGGCCATCTGACCAAAAGCAACCGGATTTTAAAAAAAACGATCGATGAGCTTAATTATTCGAGGCACCAATTGCTCGAACGGGAAGCCAAGCTCAATTCCATCCTGAATGCCTCGATTGAAGGCATTATTGTCATTGATACAGTTGGCACTATCGTCTCGGTAAATGCAGCGGTCGAAAATATTTTCGGTTATAGCGCCGAGGAACTCATCGGTTACAGCGTTAATCAATTAATGCCGATATCCATACGAAAAAAGCATGATAATTACCTTCGAAAATACCTGCACATCTTTATATCCAAGACTATCGGACAAATTCGTGAAGTTGAAGGATTGCATAAAGACGGCTCTCTAGTGCCCTTGGACATGACTATTGCTGAATTCCCACTGGATGGTGCACAGTACTATAGCGGCATTGTCCGCGATGTCAGCGCACGAAAACTTCAAGAACGGCAAGAAAAAGAACACCTGGAAAAGCTCGCCCACGTTACTCGTCTTGGGCTTATGGGTGAGATGGCTTCGGGTATCGCCCATGAAGTCAACCAACCACTATCCGCAGTCGTCAACTATACCCAAGTCTGCCTCCGTTTTATCCAAAATGAAAATCCGGACTTGGAAAAAATCGGCGAAATAATGCACAAAGCCAATCAACAGGCGCTCAAAGCGGGTCAGATCATCCACAGCATGCGGGAGTTTGTCAAACCCAGGAAAATTCACCGTTCCACCGTAGACATCAATGCACTAATCTACGATGCGATCAGTATATTCGAGTCCGACTTTAAGCAACATTTGGTCGCAATGCTTTTTGACCTGACCAAAAATCTGCCACATGTGTATATCGACCAGGTGCAAATAGAGCAAGTCATCCTGAACTTGGTCAAGAACAGTATTGATGCCCTTAAAGAACTACCTCAATTTACTCAGCGGCAACTGTCCATCGAAACCAGTTTAGATGACTTAAACTATGTGGTTGTCAGGGTCAAAGATAACGGCTCCGGATTAACGCCCCTTCAACGGGAAAAAATACTGACGCCTTTTTTCACCACCAAAGTTTCCGGCATGGGTATGGGCTTGTCAATCAGCCGATCATTGGTCGAAGCCCACCATGGTACCTTGCATTTCAACAGTAAGGAGGATAAAGGTACCACATTCTATTTTACGCTACCTACGGAGATACCTGCTAATGCCCGAAACAAAGCCTAAAACCCTGGTTTATTTGGTTGATGATGATTTTTCTGTACGGGATTCGTTAAGCCTGCTAATAGAATCAACCGGTCAAGCTGTAAGATGTTTTGAATCCGCCGATGGCTTCTTGAATGATTACGATCCTGCACAAGCCGGTTGTCTGGTTCTCGATGTCAGGATGCCAAGCATGGGTGGGCTGGAACTCCAGGAAGAAATGACGAGAAGGGACTTCGCCATTCCTATTATCTTTATCAGTGGTCATGCTGACGTTCCCGATTCATCAAAGGCTTTCAGGGCGGGCGCTATTGACTATCTGGAAAAACCATTTGATAGCGAAACCTTATTGACCCGCATACAAGAAGGCATCCAAAAAGACTTGGACACACGGGTTTATCAAACTGAAAAACGCAATTTAAACAAACGCTTGGGTAAATTAACTCCCCGGGAGCATGAAGTCCTGATTCTGGTCGTCAAAGGCTTTTCCAACAAAGAAGCTGCCAAACTCCTGAAGGTCAGCTACCGCACCATCGATGTGCACAGGGCCAAAATTATGGAAAAAATGGAAGCCGAAGACCTGTCAGAATTAACCGTAATGGCTATGCATTGCGGACTAATGTGATTTTTAAGGCATAACGCACTTTGCCCTGCAATTACGGGGTTGTCATTGTTGAACCCCAGTGCAAAAGCCTGCTGCTGGATGATTTATTTACTGCCTTACAGGATCTTTTTTTTACATTCTCTCCTCCGGGTTTGTTCGATAAAGCGTCTAATCAAATGGTCTATATTGAATTGCATTAATACACCATATTTTTTCTCCTTCAGGAGTATCAACAAAAACTTCATCATCAACAGATTTCCCAATCAGTGCTGTTGCCGTCGGTGAGTTTATACTAATCGCATTTTTATGGGGATCGAACTCATCTGATCCAACTATTCGGTAATGGACTATTTCAGCTAACTCATTTTCAAGTTCAACCCAAGCACCAAAGAACACTTTTCCTTCTTGCTGGGGCGAATATTCAACGATCCGCAATACTTCCAGTCGTTTTCTCAGAAAACGAATTCGCCTATCAATTTCCCTTAATCGTCGTTTCCCCTCTTTATACTCGGCATTTTCTGAACGGTCGCCCTGTGCTGCGGCCTCTGTAACGGATTGGGTTACCGCCCTGCGTTCTATTCGCCAAAGGTTCTCAAGTTCGATTTCTAATTTTGTCCTTCCCTCACGGGTAATCAGGTCATTTCTAGGTGTCATCTTAATATAAATTTTGTCTTGCGAGTCAGTTCAGCTAATAATGCTGGTTATTATGCAGATTCTGCATAGGAGAACATTAATATTCGAAGACTGGGCTTATAAAAAATGGCGTTTATTGCCATTTAACAAGTCGTCATTTTAGCGTTATCATGACATCCATAACAATAACTATGACCCATCGGAGTTTGAACATGGCAACACCCTTAATACAATTGGCCCTAGATTCATTGGATTTTGAGCAAACCATGAATCTCGCTGAAAAAACCGCGCCGTTCATCGATATTTTTGAAATCGGCACACCCTGCATAAAACACAATGGCGTTGATCTGGTTAAGGCGTTACGGGGCAAATTTCCCGACAAGCTTATTTTGGTTGACCTGAAAACCATGGATGCCGGTGAATATGAAGCCGCGCCCTTCTACTCGGCTGGAGCGGATATTTGCACCGTGCTGGGCGTATCGGGACTGGCAACCATAGCGGGTGTTGTCAAAACCGCTGCGGCACATGGTGCAGAAGCGCAAGTCGATTTGATCAATGTGCCCAACAAACGGGAATGTGCTAAGGAAGCCGCCCAATTGGGTGCTCGGATTATTGGTGTACACACCGGGCTGGATGCCCAGGTTGCAGGACAAACGCCCTATGCCGACTTGCAGGATGTCGCCAGTTTAGGCTTGGATATCAGGATATCCGTAGCTGGCGGTATCAATGCTTCCACCGTTCAACAGGTGATGGAGTCCGGAGCGGACATTATTGTTGTCGGCGCAGCCATTTATGGTGCGCCCTGCCCTGCTGATGCCGCCCGCACCATACGCCGCATAGCCGACGGCAAAACCACGCACCGGCACATGATCCTCGATAAAATTTCCAGCATTCTCTCCGCAACAGAAAATAGTTATTACGAGAAATTGACGGATATGCTGGATAACGCATCACGCATCTTTGTTGCTGGTGCAGGGCGTTCCGGTTTGGTTTGTAAATTTTTCGCCATGCGGCTCGTCCATAGCGGCTACGACACCAGCGTGGTCGGTGAAGTCGTCACCCCCAGCATCAAAACCGGCGATTTGTTAGTTGTCATATCAGGTTCCGGCGAAACCGAGCAGCTTATCGCCTTCACCAAACGCGCCAAAGCAGAAGGCGGCAAGATTCTGTTGATTTCATCAAAAGCCAGTTCGACCATAGGCGACATGGCGGATGCCGTCTTCCAGATTGGCCGCACCGAGCAATACGGCAAAGTTGTCGGAATGCCGATGGGCACGGTCTTTGAATTGTCAACCTTATCGTTCCTGGAATCGGCAATTTCCCATATTATTCATGAAAAAGGCATTGCTGAAGAAGTCATGCGCTCAAGGCATGCTAATTTGGAATAAGCCCTTAAATTCATCGCGATGAATTTAACACTGCTTAGGCGAGCACCTCATCACGTAATAAGGGCTGTCGTAGAATCTTTTAGGCTGTATAAGTTCTTTCTTACCCTGAATATCTGGATAAGGGATTGGGTCATTCTCCCAGGTTGGTACTGGTGGCAACTCCCAACCATTTATGTCCCCGTAATAGGCAATCTTTCCTGATTTACAGGGTTCAATAATTTTTTCAATCAGTCTAGTTCTACCCCTTATCTCATCACTATTCGGAAAAGTCGCCAAACCTAATCCTCGGCAATACATCCCAAAAATAGTTATTGTTGGTCCTGCCATAAAACCATGTGCGTAATTGCCCAGATTATCCCAGCCTGGATTGAACGTCCCCACGATTAAAGTTGTCGGCTCAAAATCAATCTGTTCAAGATTCAAGTCGCTTGCAAATTTGTGGATACACGCCATGAGGTGTCAAGCAATTCCAATGGTTATTTGCAGCAAAGCTTTAGCATCATGACTGCTTAAATCTCAGCGCTGATTTAATACGTTGCACAGGTTCGCTTGCCAACAGGCTTTTAAACCACGATTTCACAGATACAATTTTGATTTTGATATTTACGTAGATTGCGCTGGTTTTTATTTTGAGGATCTGTGCCAGCAACCACTCATAACAGAATTTAAACCACGCGAACGTCATTAATTTGTCCTGGGCAATCCGAAATACCCAAAAAGTGAAAGCGGCGATAGGGATTTTTCCGGCATAGACTACCGTAGCTAAAAGTACCTGACCTTCCGCCAATAAGCCTATCGATATCACGCCCAATAATTCAACGGCGGCAAACAATGCCAGGAAACAGGTTAACAAAGCATAACGGTTGAGCCTAAGAATTAAAATCTCGAGCTTTTGGAGTATCTTAAGCCCGTGGATAAACCCGTAGATGGGTTCGGCGATCCGTTCCCAAACCAGCTCTTCCAAAACCAGATAGATAAAGACCAATACCGTCAACAGGGCATTGATAACTTTAAGATAAAGATTTTTGAACATGGATTTTCCCTGTACGTGACAAAAAGGGCAGCAGCGATGCCTTAGGTTTAGAGATAGGTTAAGGCATATCTCCTGATTATGGAATCAGTAAGACAAGGAAAATAGTGGGGCGTGAAAAAGGCGAACTCGTATTTAATCCCGTAGATTGACGACGGGACCAGTAGCGACTAAGGCGAAAAGGCCGAAGCTGTAATTCAATTTACATATCCATCTAAGGTAGGGGAAATCCCTTGTGGTTGCCCCAATGTTACTTAGACCAATGGGCAGGCACAAGGCCTGCCCCTACGGTAACCGTATGCCGGAATGATAGCAACATCAATCTTACGGCGTGTCTTCAAGCCCATCCAACAATTCAATCAAACGCGTTACGCCTTGCAACAGTATGCCGCCGACACCCAAGGCAAACCACACCCCAATCACAAATCCCCAATGGATCGGCGCAGCAAAAAATTCTTCCCTAAACCAGAACGTATGTCCCCACTCATTGAAGCCGACACTGACCAAGATCATGAACGGCCCAAATACCGCCAGCGTCAACGGTAGCGAAATGCCCTTGGCATAAAGCGGTAGTCGGGTTCGGGCGTATAACCAGGCGCAACCGCCCAGGATGATATAGAGCGGAAAATTGAAATAAAACTCGATGATGTGATTGGCAGTAAAAGGAGTGTCACGGATAGCGACCTGATGCCAGGAGTTATCCTGTTCGGCGAAATAACTACCCGCCCAGTACACCGCAAAGGTGTAGATACTAATCCACATGGTGAGGGTAAAGTATCGGCGAATTTCCTCCTTAGGTTCAAGCGTGTCCAGGTTCCTATCCCTGGAAAACCATAAATACCCCCATGCTCCGGTTGCGAAGAAGAAAATGATCCCTAATTCTATGTAAAACAGCCGCATCCAGTAGATTTCGAAAGCCGGTTCGGTGGAATCCAGGCCTGTTGAAACGGCGAATGCGCCTTGATAAATGCGTAGTCCCATATAGATGACGGTCAGTATGGCAAAGCCTGACAGGTATCTGGGTAAATCTTTCAAATACCAGGGCGGCATTTTTTTCTGTTCTGTCATTACAGTTATTTGTTCAGTTGATGTAGCCATGATGGTGTCCTCTTGAGATTAATTGAATTTTGGAATCACTGCTGCGGTGATGCTGGAGATATAACGCTCACCTGCGCCGTCGTAGAAAAACAACAAGCCGCCGATCCGGCTGTCGGCATCGTTAATCAGGCCGTCCAGCCTTTCGGATTCCCATAACGCATCCTTGGCGCTAATCGTCATCGTGCGTTGTTCGCCGGGTTGTATGGGTGCGGCATTATCCAGGCTCAAGCCTTCAGGCGCTTCCCCAGTTTCTGAGTGTCCTTGATCCGGCGTCGGCACATCCTTGTTGAAAAATCGCACATTGCCGGTAGCGAACTCGCCTATTTGTATCGGCTTATCACTGCCATTCTTGATTTTTAAGCTAAAAGTCATGGTTCTCTCCGGTACACGGTATTCAGCCTTTACTGTTTCGACATCGACCACTCCGGCATTGACCTGGGCGGAGAGCGGCAGAATTTGGTCTAGCGAGGCTTGCAATGGAATCGCTTTCGGATATTGGCTAACTGTCATTGAATAAGATACAAACACTAGCAAAGGAACGCCGATCAACAGGGCTTTTCCGATTAAACGGTCAGTTGGAGTGACCAGCTCATTTTCCAAGCCCGCTTGCAGCATTCGGTAACGGGCAATAAATAAGGGCCGACGCACCCACCAAAGCAGCCAAGCCGTTGCCAGTAAACCCCAGAAACTGTGCCAGAAGATGCCGTTACCCAGGCCGTATGTTTCCATATTGACCATCTCTCCGTTGATGGTTTGGATGTCATTGGTAAAATCCGCTGCATTTCCGGCAACTTCCAGCCACACACCAGGCCCCATCACTTGACCCGTATCCTTTAGGTTAAAGAAGGGATGGATGTGATAACGCCCCGGCAAGCGTCCTTTCAGCACAATCTTGAAGTCGTAATCGCCGCCCGGTTGCAGTGCCACAGAATTCATGAAAGGTTTACCGTTTAAATAACGTTCGGTCCTGATCAGGACCGGGCCAGGAGTCGATATGTTCAAAAAGGCCGCTTCCGGTTTGGGTACGCTGGCAGGCCAATCCTCGGCCACATGAAATTTGCCGCTAACGCTGATTTCTTCATTGACATTAAATTTTTGTTTAGACCATTGCACGTCATACCACTGGATCGTGCGCATTCTGATAAACGGCTCTAAGGCCTTTTCTCCATGAGCCATGACGGGTTGGATATTGAGCATGTACACCGAAAGGATTAACCCTAGGAACATTAAGCACTTTAGGAGTTTCTGATTATGTCCTTCGATAGACAAAGTGCGAACGGTAACTGTTTGATTCCGTTCGTTTACTGATACTGTTTTCATAAAATAGTCCTCCTTTAGATGTTGCTAAGGTAACGTGTCGTTGCAAACCACTTCCCGATGTACCACCATAAGGTATACATCAGCGTGCATAACAAGGCCGAGCAGAATGCCGAGAGCGGCGTCGCATATTGACCGTAGGTGCGCAATGTCCCGCGTTCAATGATGCGCAAATATTCCGGCATGCCGGTGCGGATGTACTGGAAGCCGAACAGGTCAGCGACCGTCAATTGTGCATTACCGTACTCAACGGGTACATGAAACATGCCAAATATAGGCCAGTTACAGGGGTAGAATAGCAAGGCGAAGGCCGATCCTCCGAAAATCGCAGTGATCGTCAGGCTGTTGCTCAGCATCAGAATTGCGTCCAGGACGAGCGCACTTGGCAGCATGGTAGAAGGCAGCACCATGTTAATAGGAAAATAATTCCAATAGTGATAAGCGAAGATTCGGGCTATCCAGGTGCCTATCGATAAGGACGCGACACACAAGGTAGCGCCCAGCGGCAGACGAAATTTTCCCCACAAGACGGCTTGCACCGCCGCCGGAAAAGTAATGCCCATCAGCGGCGTGACCAATGGCCACCACTGCCTGTCCTTCCAATCCACCCAGAAATCCCAGTCGCCGACGGTCAGTGCAAAGTGAAGATGAAAGGAACCGATAAACAGAAAGAGAGCCAATACCAGGATGAGGTAATCGAAAGAGCGGCTAATCCGCGCTTTCTCACCGGTATAGGGTAGAAAAGGTTGTTTTGATATAATTGAAGACATACACATGCTCCTGATTTATGAGTCTTGAAAAAGACTTAGCCTCTAAGTGTCCAATGTAGTATTGGAATATTGGCGTGTTATATAGGGCCAGTCTCGAACAGTTAGTAACTATAAGGAGACGGTTTACAGCCTACTACGGCATAACGACACACTTAGGTAAGACTTTAATTTAGAAAAGCTTCGTTGTTAAATGGTTAAATTTCATGTATCCATTGATAGGATTCATAGTCATGCCCATTTTTACTAGGAATCATTAATGCAATGAAAAACACCTGTCTACTGCTCTAAAAAATACAATAATGTCTAATTTAAGAACGTTTGACCTGAATCTACTGGTGGCCTTCGATGTATTGATGCGGGAATTAAATGTCACCCGTGCAGCGGAACAGATGTTTATAACCCAATCGGCCATGAGCCATGTTTTGCACAGGTTGCGTCAACAATTGGATGATGCTCTGCTGGTTAAAACCCCGACTGGCATGAAGCCGACGGAACGGGCGCTCGCCTTGATTGAACCGGTCAGGGCCTTATTGACTGAGATGGAACAACTCATTCAGCCACCCTCGGAATTTGATGTTGGCACCAGTCAGCGGAGGTTTGTCCTTGCCGCCACGGATTATATGGAATTTCTGTTAATCCCTGAGTTATCGGGATTGATCGAGCAAACGGCACCCGGCATTGACATTCATGTTAAACGCACCGAGTCATCATTCCCGGTCGCACAACTGGAAAACGGTAGTCTCGATGTCGTGCTCGGTTTCGAATCTGTGTTAAATGCCCCCGCTCATTTATGTTGTCAAAAATTATTTGATGACCAAATGGTCTGTGTTGTCAGGCAAAATCATCCCATGATACGCAATGCACCATCGCTGGAAGACTATATAGCTGTCCCGCACATACTAATATCCTGGAAAGGAACCCCGGCGGGAATCATCGATCAATACTTGCTGGAACTGGGGCTGGAACGACGGATCAAGTTAATTGTCCCCAACTTTTTGTCCGCACCGTTAATCGTTGCCCAAACGGACATGATATTATCGCTACCGTATAAAATTGCTGAACGGTTTACGAAGTTCGTGCCACTAGAAATATTCCCGGTTCCTATCAAACTTCCGGCCTACGATTTAGTAATGATATGGCATCCCTTGCGAGATAAGGATCCAGCCCATCTTTGGCTACGAGATAAAATCCTAACGATAGGCCGTAATATTGATGGCTTATAGGTGGAGCTTCAAAGAAATTCCCAATTATTCCACAGGACATAAATATCTACACAAGTGTCCGCCCCTTCTCCCTTGATGGACGACCGCCAGGGATGGCGGAAGTGCGGTAGCAGGTATGGAACCTGCGCCGCTAAGGTTGGGATGAGGGGGGACTGTAAACAATTGACTTAACGCCCCGCCAATCCCGCAGCCAAGGATTTTACCTGTATCAGATAAAAAGGCGGTTTGGCTTTCAACACCCCGCCATTAAGCGTTGCGGACTGATGCAACCGATTGACAACCGCAACTAATTGCCCCGCAGGGCCAAAACTAAACGAATCCACCCACGACAGGTCAGCACTCTCGGCTAAACGCCGATATTTTCTATCTGACGAAATAACGCCAATGGCGTTTTCTGCCAATTCCCCCAGATAGATGTTGTTATCCTTGTCTATCGTTATGCCGTCCGAAATGGGTTTGTCGCCATAGCGTTGAACGCGGTTCGCTAAGTCCTTGGCAGCCAGTTTTTCATCCGCCAGATCGTCCGCCTTTATCCGGTAGAGGCTGTGGCCGTACATAGCACCGAAATATACCCATTCGTTGTTCAAGTCTTCGGTAATCGGATTGACCCCGATATGAGGGCGATTGAGTTTCCCGGATTTATCCTTAATCTGAACCGGAACCTTATCAATAATCAGATCGACATTTTCAGGGATCACGCTGGCATGTCCCTCAAGCACACGCCTCGCCGTTCCTGTGTTCAGGTTAACGACAATCAGTGCGGCATTTACGCCACCCGCCGGATCGCTGATAAAGATATGATTACGGCGGGTATCGACGGCAAAATCGTTAACAAACGTATCTTTGGGCGTTATCGGCGTGGGTAGATTGATGACCTGATGGAGCTTATCGGTCTTGGTGTCCCACCCAACCAACTTAGGGGTTACACCGCTACGCATCCCGATATCCAGCATCCAAACGATACCGTTGGCAGACCGGATACCTAGTACAGAATCGAGTTTCAGCTGCGATTTTGAATCCGCATCCACTAATTCCTTATTCGGAAACGGCACCAGCATCTTGTCCTTATACTCAACCACCGTGTATTTCGGTTGATAAAACGGGTGCATACTCATTATGATTCGGCCATTATCCATCACGGTCACATTGCCTGGCCCGCTATTGAGTTTGGCTATGATGTCGAAATTTGATCCTGCATTCGCCGAAACTTCGAATGCAAACAACAATAAAATGGCTGTAAATTTACCGAGAATATTCATAAATAGCTCCCACAAGAAGATTCATTGAAAACATTACTCTATCCAATCAGGGCTGTTAAATGATCTTTATTCATGGAGGTATTGATAAATTTTGTGGGGATAGCCCCGCATCTGAACCACTGACATCATCACGCCATATCGCAGGATATGCAGCAAATCCAAACATCATGCTACTATTCCCTATCCGTTTGGATTGTGTCGTTCGAGCCGATATGCCGTGAGGATGAGGCTTAGCGATAGTTACCTGCAAACTATTTATCGGGAGGGTCATACATGTTGATTAACTGCGTCGCCTATCAGGAAGGGAAAAAGCTCAAGGATATTTTAATTGAGGAAATCAGCGATTATCTGGCTATACCCGGCTGCTTTGTCTGGGTTGCCTTACTGGATGCCGAGCTGTCTGAACTGGAAAAAATGCGCGAGGAATTTGATCTGCACCCTCTTGCCGTTGAAGATGCCTGGCACAGCCATCAACGTCCGAAGATAGACGAATACGGCGATTCGGTATTTGCAGTGATGCAATTGGTGAAATTGGATGGCGACGAACTGACCGTCGGCGAAGTCGATGTTTTTGTCGGGTTGAACTATGTGCTCTCGGTGCGTAACCGCAGCAAAGACGACTTTCTCGGTGTGCGTGCGCGTTGCGAGCGCGAACCGCATTTATTAAGCCAGGGCGCAGGCTTCGTATTCTATGCGCTGATGGATGCGGTCGTCGACCGTTATTTCCCCGTACTGGATGCGCTGGAAACCGAACTTGAAAATATTGAAGAGCATATTTTCGTAAAAGGCTCAGCGCGTTCCAATATTGAACGCCTGTATGAGCTCAAGCGTAAAGTCATGATACTTAAGCATGCGGTCGCCCTCTTGATGGAAGATGCAGGCAAACTGTACAGGGGACGTGTGCCGAGGGTCTGTGCAAATTCCCAGGAATATTTCCGCGATGTGTTCGATCATCTCAACCATATCAATGCCTCGATAGACACCATACGCGACACCATAGGCACGGCGATTCAGGTCAACCTGTCGATGGTGACCATCGAGGAAAGCGAGGTCACCAAACGGCTCGCCGCCTGGGCCGGTATATTCGCCGTCGCAACGGCGCTCGTCGGAGTCTGGGGCATGAACTTCGATGTCATGCCGGAATTACGCATGAAATACGGTTATCCGGCGGCACTGTCTGCCATCGCCCTGGTCTGCGGTATTCTTTATCGGCAGTTTAAGAAGGCGGGGTGGCTTTAGCCAAACAAAACAGCATCATTAATTTGGTTCAATCGCTTTCAAGATATGGATATCATATGACGGTCTTGCCACTGTTCAGCGGTTCGCGGTTAAACCAGTCATTTGGTCGTACCAAGCGCGTAGACGGATACGTACAGCCCTGAATCCTTCCAGCAGCGGCCCTCGGTCATAGTTAATGATGACCATAAGGCTGTTGCGGGGGGTATCCTGTACACTCATGGGTTTTACACTGTGATAGCTGGCGGGCGTAACAGCGAAGGCGTATCCGGTGTTTGGCGCAAATAGCATGGCGCGCGCTTCGCGGTAATTTCCGTCTGGGTTTTTCTCATGAAACAAGGTGCCGAGGTGAATCTGCGATTCATCAGCGGGAAGATAATACTGAATTGTTATGGCTTTGCGCGGTGAATCTGGATGGATAGAAATTTTGTAACCCTTCAAATCGCGGAATAGCGTGTAATGGGGACGGAATTTGATCGCTGAAATCAGCCTACCCGTGACAGTTTCTATTGTAGGCTTGAATTTGTTGCGCCAAGCTTCTGCAACCTCTTTTGAGTCGAGACCGGTTAGCACTTGGTTCCAATACTCGCGCTGCACGTTAGGCAAGCGCGCTATATTTGCCCTATTCAACGGGAATTGTAGTCGCGCACTTTGTCCGTCGGCCATCATGGCATCGCTGTGCTTTAACTCGCGGTAGTAGCGGTTGACAGGCAACAAGTTTAACATCATTTCGTAAATTTCATTTGGGTAGGCATTAGTTAACGCCACATGATCAAAAGGGAATGAGTCAAGCGGCGTGTTGTTAATCACCCCCACGAGATGTTCGCTTATCTGCTTTGCTGTTGTCATTAAGGGGTCTTGGGTAGAAGCCACTTGTCTAAGCATTATGTCGAGTGTATGTAACAGTGCTGTGCCAACAGAACCAAGCTGACTGCAGCCTTCAAAGTTATGTTTAGTATCGCAATGTACGGACGTGTATTATTCACATTTCTAAACTTATTTCAATGCTGATTTTAGAACTTGGCTTAAGCCGGGTGGGCAGGTTTTTTTACCCACTGTTTTCAGCATCGGAAGTTTACAACGCCGAAAGTATGAATCCTTCATGAGGCGGGCAGAAAAGCGTTGCCCCGCATTTGCATCACAGCATTTGTTCCGGGTGTGTGCGGGCAGCATGTTAACTCCTTACCAAGCTGTGGGATGCGGGATTTTGTATCGGCGGTTTAAGAAGGCGGGGTGGCAATAGCCATACAATTTTATTCTAACCATTAAGGCTGTTAAGGAAGCCGACGATAGCCAATCCAAGCTCATGCGCCATATTCGCTGGTACCGCATTGCCAATCTGCTTGTATTGTGCCGTCAACGGGCCAGCAAATAGCCAATCATCTGGGAAAGTTTGTATGCGGGCGTATTCCCTTACGGTAAAAGGCCGGGTTTCTTCGGGATGGCAACGTTCAGTTTGTTTTTGTGCGGGCGCGCAGGTTAAGGTCAGGCTAGACTCATTCCAACTCATCCGCCGTGCCATGCCTGTTTTACCCCCGCTTAGGTAAAAACTTTTTTTCATATAGTGTTTTTGCACCTCTAAAGGCAGGTCACGCCAGTAACCGCCCTCTGGTACTAGTTCC
>NZ_JBKKBJ010000083.1:0-12248 GCF_046714055.1 Methyloglobulus sp.
TATCCGCTGCTTGCTTATGCGTATAGCCTTTTTCATTGACTAATTTGGCTGCATCTTGTTTAAATTCTATCGTGTATTTGGGTCGTTTATGTTTATGTTGTTCGCTCATTATTCACCTCTGTCGACAATATAAATCTGTGTTTAGAAGTGTCCGGTATTATTAAACCATTTCATAACTTGGCATCACCAATGTGGACAGGTCTATTTGCTCTGGTGAAACGCCTTTGTAAGCGTTTGACATAATAAGGTAACAAACTCGTAGCCGAACTTCAAAGTGTTAAAGATGATCGTCTTCGAACAACGCCATCGCCAAATTTAGTTGAACTAGAAAACGGAGATACGGCCTCAATTGATCTCAGGTTGGGGCAATGGTTCTTAACGATGCGCCAAGCTCGAGGCGCTCTTTTGAACATGGGGTCAGATAATGAAGATGATTCAACGCTTGGGCAAGCTAAAGAACATTTTGTGCCATTTGGAAATCCTTTTATTCTCCATCCTTCAAAATTTGTTCTCGGAATCTCGCTTGAATGGGTAAATTTGCCGTCATACCTTGCAGGATATGTGACTGGTAAATCTTCATGGGCGCGCCGTGGGCTTATTATTGAAACAGCAGCAGGAATCCATCCTGGATTTTCAGGTTGTATTGCACTTGAAATGACCAATATTGGGGAGATTCCAATTAAAATTGTTCCAGCTACTGAAATTGGACAGTTATTTTTGCACCATGCTGATGGCGATGAAAAGGTGACAGAAAGTCAATACGGATGCCAAAAATAACCGAAGCTTGGTGTAATTAAAGAGGATGAAGTATTGAAAATGCTGAGGGAATCAATTTAGCATTGTCTGTTAAAAGTATATTGAAAATTAGGGAAATAGGCTTTGTAGATATACAAATAATCAAAAACTACTAAGACAAGCAAGGTCTATTCGTTTTCAAATTGTTTGCATCCAAGTTATCTCGAAATATTTTGTAGCAGTAAACTTTCATTCACAAAGGCTCAAACAAAGCCGTGAGGTCTTCTGCCGTCAATTGCAAAGCCTCATCTTTGGCTCCCTCGGTATAAATACTGTCTGCTAAGGCGCGTTTCCGTTCCTGCATGGCGATCATTTTTTCTTCCACGGTATTTTCAGTGATGAGTTTGTAGACGAATACCGGTTTGTCTTGTCCAATGCGGTGGGCGCGGTCTGCGGCCTGGGTTTCAACGGCTGGATTCCACCAGGGATCATAAATGATGACGGTATCGGCTTCAGTCAAATTCAAACCGATACCGCCCGCTTTCAAGCTAATCAGGAACACATCGGCCTCGCCGCTTTTGAACATCTCAATGGCCGCATCGCGGTTTTGGGTTTGCCCGGTCAGTTTGCTGTAAGCGATAGACCGTTTGTTCAGTTCATCCTCGATCAGGGCAATCATGCGGGTAAACTGGGAGAAAACGAGGATTTTCCGCCCTTCTTCCAGCAACTCTGGCAGTAATTCCATAAGCAGGTCGAGTTTGGCCGATTGATTGATTTTTTGCGCTTCCTGGATGGTTAAGGTGCGGGGGTCGCAACAGGTTTGGCGCAGCTTTAACAGGGCATCCAGGATGGTGATATGGCTGCGTGACAAGCCCCTTTGTGCAATCGCGTCACGGACTTTTTTCTCCATCGTCAGGCGAATACTTTCATACAGAGTGGCTTGTTTTTCATAGAGGGGGACTGAACGGATAATCTCGGTTTTTGCCGGCAATTCCGATACGACTTCTTGCTTGGTGCGGCGCAGCATGAACGGCGCGATCCGGCGTGACAAGCGTGATTTTTGTTCGGCGTTGCCGAACGTTTCGATGGGTGTACGGTACAGCCTTTTAAAAGCTGCGCTATCACCTAAAAAGCCCGGCATTAAAAAATCAAATTGTGCCCACAGTTCGCCCAAATGATTTTCCATCGGCGTACCCGTCAAGCACAGCCGATGACTGGACTTGATTTGGCGTACAATTTGGGCGCCTTTGGATAGCGGGTTTTTGACTATCTGGGCTTCGTCCAGGATCAAATAATGATACTGATGCTCTAGCAGGGTTTCTTCATCCCTGGGCAGCAAGGGATAGGTGGTCATAATCAGGTCGTAATCCCTGATTTTGTAAAACAGTTGCCTTCGTTCAGTGCCCTGCAAAATTAGCATGTTAAGGTCTGGGGTGAAGCGTTCCGCTTCCCGCCGCCAATTGCTGAGCAAGCTGGTCGGGGCGATAATCAGACTGGGCGCTTGCATCCGTCCGCTTTGCTTTTCCAGCAATAAATGGGCGAGGGTCTGGACGGTTTTCCCCAGCCCCATATCGTCGGCGAGGATCCCTGCGAATGAAAATTCCCGTAAAAATTGCAGCCAATTCAGCCCTAATTTTTGGTATTCCCGCAATGTCGCCTGGAGATTTTCAGGCACGGGAACATCAGCTATGCCTTGAAAATCACTCAATTTTTGTGCGAGTTTCCTTAATTCCTCACCGCCCTTGATGGAAAACAAGCCATAGCTGTGTGCCTCCATATCGGCAAGGCTGGCGGCATTGAAGCGGGAAATTTTCAGTGAGCCGTTTTTATCCAACGTACTGCTGCCAAACAGCTCAAGCAAAATCGCTAGAAACGGCTTGATCTTTTCACTCGGTATGGTCAGGTAACGGTAATCGCTGACGGGAATATTCAGTAATTCGGGGAGATTGTGCAGGTCGTAATTTTCCAGCACGGGCATAATCAGCGGTAACAAGGGCAATGATTGCCCTTCGACCTCGATATTAAAGCGCATCTCAAACCAGTCATTCTGGCTGTCGCTGATTTCAGCGTCCCAGTTGTCTACGGCTTGAAAGTCCAGCAAAAAACTGTCGCGAAATTCAACAGACCAACCGTCCTTTTCCAATTTCGGCAAAACGGCATCCAGAAAGTATCCCCAGCGTGTCGCGCTTTCCACAGTGGACTTTGCATAACTGCCCAGGATGAGTTCTTTCCCCGTAGTCTCGATGGTTGGCGCTGATGTAAAGCCCAGTTCCGTCAACCGCGCAATGGCTGATTTTTCCGCCTCAAGCGAACGCTTGATACGCGCCAAGCCCTGGGCTGTTTTTATTACGCTATAGTCTTTAGCCTCATGGGCAGATAGCAGATTATCGCCATACTTGAAATTTACCTGCATCAAATGCATATACTGCCTGGGATTTGCCTGTTCCCCAAACAATATAAGCTGGGGGATAGGTTCTAAATTCGGGATTTCCGTCAAGGCAATTTTTTTAGGGGGTGGCAGAGGCAGTTCGGGGTGCTCGACAGTCAACCGATAGCTAAATTCATCGGCAACTTTTTCCGGAACTGGCGGTGCGGCTAGGATATTTCTTAGTTGTTCATGAGTTAGGTTAGTTGCCGTAAATCCGCCGACTGTACCTTCTTCAGGATCGAGATAATGGGGCGGGTCAACCAGTATCGGCAACGCCGCCGGTTCGATAGCCGTATGTAGCTGGTAATCACCTTGACCGGTAAGCTGCCAGTCGAACCGTAAGTCACGGGTAGCACCCGGTTTAAGCGCTGGCGCTTCTATGTCCTGCCAGAACAACCGGCCCATCTGCAATAATTTTGACAGGGCGATAGCGCCCATAGACCCGGTAATTAACGGTTCTCCGCCGGGAGAGCTATCCAGGGCAGAGATAATTTTGGCGAGTTCGCTGTCTTCCGGCTTGACGTAAGGATAATACGAGAAACTGTAACGCAGGTTGTGCAAACTTGTTTTGCGGCCTCTACTCAGGCCACCGTATTTTTTTTCTTTGGTGACTACAAGCTCAATCGTCAATTCGTTTCCGACCCGGAGCGGTTTCAGGATATAAGCTATAAACTCATTCAAGCCGTCATTTTGCGGAACCGGAGCCTGTCGGTTCAAGCTGTCCAGCCATTCCAGGCAACTGGAGCCTGATCTTTTGCGTACCCCTTCAAGGCCACCATCCTGGTACGTCAGGCAGGCAGCAACGACATGTTTGCAGTTATAACCTATAGGGCAGGAACAACTGCCTTCAATTTCGGCAGATCGGTAATCAGGCCGCCATACAATACGGATATTTTGCTTGTACGGGCTGCTGGCGCTGCCCTCTACTGTGGCATTCAATTGTGTAAAAAGTACACCTTCGCTGGTCACTTTACACTGCATCACCAAACCTGCTTCGTAGTAATGCTTGCCGCGTTCATAAAAACTTGCGCCACATTCCTTGATAATGTCGGGGCGGAGAAGTTTTTTTTCGTTGGTCATAACGGGTGAAATAAGTTTGGGACAACTTGATATTGTACAATAATTAGCTATAGAATTGCGGCACGGAAACCGTCGTTGGTGGAACTTATCTGGAGGCAGAGAACATATTGGACAAACTCAAGACGTTTATTCTGGCATTCACTGCTTTCGCTATGCCCCTGGCGCAAGCAGAGATTATGCAACCCTCCCAACCGCAACCGCTCGCGCCAGGATACAGCGACCTGACATTTACTGCGCCCATACCCGGCACGTACAAACTACCTGTATTGGGGCAGGCCAGCGATGGCAATGTGCTGGATAGCGAAGGCCATGCGATCACCTTACACAGTTTGATGTGTAATACGGCGAAGCCGGAAAAGATTGTTTTGCTAAATTTTATATATTCGACTTGCAGTGACATCAATGGCTGCCCACTGGCAACGGCCGTCTTCCATAAAATAAAAAACCGTCTGGAAAAAGCACCTGAACTGGCAAGCCATTTACGGTTAATCACCTTAAGTTTTAATCCAGAACATGACACGCCAGAACGGATGAAGGAGTACGGCGCAACTTTACAAGGCAAAGGCGTGGAATGGCACTTCCTGACCACTCGTTCCGAACAAGAACTGCAACCGATACTGAAAAATTACAAGCAGACCGCCGAGAAAATCTATGATGCCAAGGGAAAATTCACCGATACTTTCAGCCATAATTTGCGTGTTTACTTGATAGACCAGCATAAACAATTACGCAACATCTACAACACGGAACTGTTGCACCCAGACACGCTCATCGGCGACATCAAAACCCTGCTACAGCCAGAAGCCAAACTCGCAGAACCCGCTTCAAGCAACCCTGAAAAATCGGCGTTATACAGTGCGGGGGACAATAAGCTCTCTTACGAAAACAAAGGCTACCAAACCAACTCGATTTCACTGACCCGCCGCACGGGCCAACCCGCCGATTTGCTCAAAACCATCACGCAACCACCGCTGGGTTTGTCTCCCGTTCCTGTGCCTGAGAACAATCCCATCACAGCGGAAAAAATCAACCTGGGCCGAAAGTTGTTTTTTGACCGCCGCCTGTCGATCAACAACACCTTTTCCTGTGCTATGTGTCATATCCCAGAACAAGGCTTTACCAGCAATGAGATGGCAACCGCCGTAGGCGTTGAAGGGCGTACGGTTATGCGTAACAGCCCGACCTTATATAACGTCGCTTATATGCAATCGCTGTTTCACGACAGCCGCGAATCCACCTTGGAGCAGCAAGTCTGGGGACCGTTATTGGCACATAATGAAATGGCGAATCCCTCCATCGGCACTGTGATTGATAAAATTAAGGACAGCCCAGATTACGATGGCTTATTTGAAAAGGCATTCGACAAAGAACCCAGCATGGAAACCATCGGTATGGCGATTGCCAGTTACGAGCGTACGCTAAATTCGGCGAATTCACCTTTTGACCGCTGGTATTACGGCAAAGACAGCAAAGCCTTAAATGCCAAAGCCCAACGCGGTTTTCAGTTATTTATCGGCAAAGCACAATGTAACCAATGCCATACAATCAACAAGGAATACGCTTTATTTGCCGATAACAATCTGCACAACACAGGCATCGGCTACGCTGATGCAATGACCGACAAACCGTCTAACCCATCACAGCGTGTGCAGGTGTCCCCAGGCGTTTATGTTGAGGTTGCATCTAAAATGATAGACTCGGTTGCCGAATCCAAAGCCAATGATTTGGGACGCTACGAAATCACCCAAAACCCGCAAGACCGCTGGCGTTACAAAACACCATCCTTACGTAACGTGAAACTGACTGCGCCTTACATGCACAACGGCAGCATCGCCACCTTGCGGGAAGTCATAGAATTCTATAATCGCGGCGGTATTGCCAATGAAAACCTTGATCCTTTAATCAAGCCGTTGTATCTTTCTAGCGCGGAAATAGACGACCTCACCGCATTTTTAGAAGCATTGACCGGAGATAATGTGCAAGAATTGGTTTCTGATGCTTTTGCTGCGCCAGTTGGGGATAGCGATTAATGCTAAGATAAAATGAAAATAAACTTTGTATCTAATCTACTTTTATATTGAGCCAATATCCATAATATCGAATTTTTCCCATTCAGGTTCGCCCTCAAAAATAACTTTTACCAATGAACGACCAACGAGTTTTTGCCCTTCCTCAAGCACATTGCATACTTTTTGATAATCACTCCATTCATCAGAACCATCGGCATCAAACCGACCTGTATGTACAGAACGTGATCGTAAATCGTAAATATCTCGAAATGTATTGTTTATTCTTCGGCGCTCTTTACGTGTCCCTCCAAGAAATTTTTCAGCGCGATTGCAAACGGTAGAAGTTATATTTTCAGTAAGTTTAATTGGCGAATACAATGACTCAAATGCTATTCCTAGTTCGATTGCCTTATCAACATGACGTATTCCAGCCAGGTAAGATCGGTTCAACCGATCTAGTGGAACCAGTAGCCGCAATCGACTGCTTTCACTCAAAGCTCTAAAGTGTGATACGCATTCACGAAGATTTGGTACATCTGGTTCATTCATAGCGACTGAGTGCAAAATTGTAGTTGAATCAACTCCAAATGTAGAAAGATTTACCGCCCAAGCAGCCCATTCTTGGGGTTCAAACCAATAGTGTCGCAAGCGAAATCCCCCGCCCGCAATTGGCGTTATACAACGTAACACATCAAGAGCGGGTTCGATTAAGTGAGGAACATAGGGTATATCGTGATCCCAAGGACGGATATGTACTTTTTGAATTTCATGTCGAAGAACTAGAGCCGCTGTTGGATCTCTACCACTAAAAAAACCGCGTACAGCGACTTGGTATTTGGTGTCAGTCATAGCCAAGTTATTCCAAGCAATGAGTTCGTAATCGCCAATTTTAATGTTTTCTTTAACATCAAATCCATCAATCGCCAGAATCTCTGTAACTTCTATGGTTTCAGAGGTCAAGTAGCGAATTAAGTTCTTGATTGTCTCCTCAGCACCAACTTGTTGCCCTCTTGAAATAAGCCATTGCACAAGAAAGCGAAAGCTCACATTTTCTTCGTTTCCAAGTGTGTATTGATAAGCGTAATTAAAGAACTCTAAGGCAGGGATTTTCTGGACTAGATTATGAAGGTCACGGATTTCTTTTAGGGCTGAGTCTGGGTCGTCACGTAGGGCTGTTATTTGAAAAAGCAAACCCCAGTCGGCACTACGCGCTTTTGCAGCAACCAGAAGGGCGGACGCAAGCGCATCAATTAGTGCTGCTGCTTCGGAATCTGTCATTTGATACTGATTTGTCATATCTAACGTCTAACGTAACCATTCAACTATTAAAGCAGTCTTGCTTCAAATAATCCATAAGTTGTAAAGGTTCGCAACTGTTCCGACGAATGATTGTATGATCACATTATGTAGATTGTGCTTAAAGAATTTGCTTCAAAGTCGTTTGTGTATCATTTTTTGCCTAATTTGATAGGCAAGAAGCATAATCGTAAGGGATTAACCTCAAAATCACTTGATCCTCAAATAATAAAGATTTTGATAGGCAAAACGTACCGTGCTTGCTATCAGCTTGCCTGATAAAATGTCATCATTACGTTATCCCGGCAAAATTATCAATCATTATCCATGAAATACCTATTACTGGGAACGTCCGGTTGCCATTTATGCGAACTGGCGGAGGAACTGATAAACGAATGCCTTGCTGCCGAAACGGATATTAAGGTTGAACTTATCGACATAGCGGAACAAACCCAATGGCAACAAGACTATGCCACCCTGATTCCCGTATTATTGCACCAAAAATCGTTACACTCCCTTAACTGGCCGTTTACCAAGACGCAAGTTTTAACTTTTATTAAACACAGCTATGACTGAACAATACCGAACCGAAAAAGACAGCATGGGCGAGTTGCAAGTCCCTGCCAACGCCCTGTATGCCGCGCAAACCCAACGCGCCATTGATAATTTCTCTATCAGTGGACTCACTATGCCGCCCACTTTTATCAAAACTGTCGCGCTTATCAAAAAAACCGCAGCTAAAGCGAACCTGGCCTTAGGTGAAATGGAAAGTGCCACCGCTGATGCGATCGTTAAAGCCGCGCAAACGATTATGGACGGACAACATCAGGATCAGTTCCCGATTGATGTTTTTCAAACTGGCTCCGGTACCAGCACTAATATGAACGTCAATGAGGTCATAGCCACGTTGGCATCCCAGTTTGCAGGTGTCGCCGTCAGCGCGAATGATGATGTCAATATGGGGCAAAGCAGCAATGATGTCATCCCCACCGCGATCCACGTCAGCGCAGCGATTGAATGCCAGCAAGCCTTATTGCCCGCCCTAAACCATCTTGCGGAAACGATAGAAACAAAAGCGCGTTCGCTAGACTATGTGACCAAAACAGGACGCACTCACCTAATGGATGCCATGCCCATACGCTTCAGTCAGGAGTTGGGGGCTTGGGCTTTGCAAATCAGGAATGGCATCGACCGGATTCAAGCAACCTTGCCCAGGGTGTATATGCTCGCCCAGGGCGGCACGGCAGTTGGCACTGGCATCAACGCACATCCCCAATTTGCCGAGCAATTTGCCAAGCTATTGGCCGAGGAAACCAACTTGCCGTTTCAACCGAACGCGTCGTTTTTTGAAAGCCTGAGTTCGCAAGATTCGATAGTTGAATTATCATCCCAACTGAAAGTGATCGCGGTCAGTTTGATGAAAATTGCCAACGACCTGCGTTGGATGAACAGCGGCCCGCTGGCAGGTTTAGGCGAGATCGAATTGCCCGCCTTGCAGCCCGGCAGTAGCATTATGCCCGGCAAAGTTAATCCGGTAATCCCCGAAGCCGTGGCGATGGTCGCCGCCCAAGTGATCGGTAACGACACCACCATCACCATTGCCGGTCAATCCGGCAGTTTCCAGTTGAACGTGATGCTACCCGTCATTGCCTACAACATCCTGCAAAGTATCGGACTAATCGCTAACGTCAGCAAACTGCTTGCAGACAAAGCTATTTCCGGTTTCACGGTACGCGAAGACAATCTGCAAAAAGCCCTATCAAAAAACCCGATTCTGGTCACCGCACTCAACCCCATCATCGGTTATGCCAAAGCGGCTGAAATAGCCAAAGCCGCTTACAAACAAGGCCGCCCGATCATCGATGTGGCTACCGAAATGACCGATCTTAATCGGGCCGAATTGGAAAAATTGTTAGAACCTGGGCATTTGACGCAGGGTGGCATCAATTAATCGATGGAGAATCCTAGAAAAAATAAAGAATATTTTTATTGATCTTGCTTATTTTGGTTCCAATTTCCATCCTCTTTGTGTAGCAAGTCTAGCCAGTGCGATTCGTAATAATTTGAAGGCTTTTTTTTGTTTATTTTCGGAGCCGAAAAATTTCGGCTCCACTGTTATTAGGGAATGAGCTAGGTTTTCATGTTCATCATGAATAGGGTTATAAATCACATCTACGGCATGCGATAAATTTTTGACATCACCTTTTGTTTCAATTTTGCCTATTGACCGTACCTCTTTAGTGATAAGGCTGACAATACCATCCGTTTCGCTTAACTTGGACAGGGAAGGGTTAAAATTCCTAAGTTTTGCCCTATCTACAGATGGTTCCTTTTTCTGGTCTCGAAAGGCATCTTTAGTAAAAATAAGATGTCCGGTGTCATCATAAATATACTCGCTGTCTATTTCAGATAGTTTCCGCACACTCCGATAAAGCTCTTCCTCGTCAGAAATGAAATTATCTTCATCCATTAAGCAGCCAATCCCACAAGCTCAGATAATTACCTTTGCCCAGAATTTCTAAGTGCATCTCGCTTTCTATATTAATGCCCCAAACTTTAATATATTCAACCTCGTCTTCCATAACTTCAAGATGTAATTCATGTCGGCCTTTATGCCATTCTACCGTGATGTTTCCATCTTCGTCGCTAGTTGTAAATGGAGTAAGCCAAAAACGTCCAGCTTCTATAACTACAGTTAATAGATCTCGTATAATTCCCTCAGCATTACTGACACTTATCTTATTTGGTTTTTTTGAATCACGAAAATCCCAGTTTTCTTTACGTTGGCGTATGGCAAAAAACTGAGCATCTATTTTCTTTTGAAAAATTGATTGATTTTCTTCTTGCCAGTATCGAATTATTTTTTCTCTAGCCGATAAATTGGGAAAAACATTTGCTGTTGTAGCAGTGGTGCTTTTAATCGGGAAAATAATAAAAGCATCGTTTGCACTTTTTGCTGTAGCTTCCCTTTTATATTTTTTAAGGTTGATATTGCTCTCAATTCCTTTTTGCACCCATTGCCTCTCGTAAGGTGTCAGTAATACTCCATTGGAATATATTCCATTCATTGTTTTTGAATTCGTCGCATTTTGCCAGCGCATTATCTATACCTTTAATTTTATTTTCACTAAAACAATCTATATCAATGAGATAAGACTTTTTATTATTTATTTGTTCTTGCCTAAATTTACCTGTTACTTGTGTCAACGTATGAGTCACATTAGCTTTAATATTTCCATCATCAAGTTGAGTTATTTTTTCCAAAGTCTTTAAATCTTCCGCTATTGGTTGTTTTAACTCGGGGAAAATATACACAGGGATACAATCCTTAACGCTTTTCTCATTGAGAGGAAGAATATCTTCATTGACAATGTTTCTATATCTCAGTCCAATACGAGAAAAATAAGTTGGTTCATAAACCTTATTAAAAATTTCTAAGAATTTTTTTAGTCTTCCTCTAAAATCTTGATAATTCAGATAGTTGCCTTTACAGCTAAGGGCAATAAAATTTCTTGTTAATGATACTTGCCAGTCCCCTTCTTCAGAGAAAAAGTAGAATTCCTTATCAAAAGTTAGTATTTTTTTAAACTCTTCAGGCATATCTTGAGGCAAATTTTGAAAGTTCGATCCCGTCTCTGGAAAACCTTCTTTTCTTATAATATCTTGAAAATCTGCAGGTTCTTCTCGAGAAATTTTCATGATTTCAGGAAACCGTGCTTGGAAGATCACCTCAAACAAGATGTTTTTTTCGTATTCAATTCTATCTATTTGCTCAAAGTGCATAGCCGCTAATCTCTTAAATCATAATATTTTTGAATTTTTCCTGCTATAGACTAGCAGAAACGCCGAATTATCCAGCAAGATTGCCCTACCTTGTAGATTTTATTAATTCATCCCCATGTTTGAATCGAGCATAATCAGTGCCACGCTCGGAAAATAGGTACTAAATCGCCCACGATCACGGGTGACCAACTGATAGTTTGATACGGCAGCATGGGCACCGATAAAGAAATCGGGCAGCACATTGCCTTTTTCACCCTTGCGTTTTTTGTATTGCATTGTGCCTTTCCGGCCAGGAACAGGGCTACTCTTGGGATGGATGTTAAGACAAAGCCTAGATGCTCGAAAAACCTTCCACTTCTTCGATACGTTCATAACCCACCGAACATTCGGCATATATGATCGGGTTGATGACCAGGGTATGGTCTTGATCCAACTTTTCCAGGGTTTCAGCACTCCAGTGATACTAACTGCTTTTGTGATCGGCCAGATCGGTGAAAACACAGCTATCAACTAGGTCTACGACCACGCTACGCCCCGCGTAAGCGCCATGATTTCGTCGGTCGTCATCCTCAATTTTACCATTTTAGGGTCAGTGCGAAAGTGGCTGGTTCTTTTTTGTGACTACTGGCCTTCACAATGTACCAACGCCCCGTATCATCTTGCATGAAATCGATTTCTGTTTGTGCAGGCTGAATGCCCATGTTCTCCCGGACATTTTGTGGGATAGTCACTTGACCTTTGCTGGTTACGTGCATTTTTGTCACCGATTTTATTGGTAATACTTAAATAGTCCTGATTAGTAAGGAACCCCAGCCAGCACCGTCATACTGGCATGGATGCCGGTATCCAGTCACATGGATGTGAATGTATGACTTGGCATTGTGCCTAAATCAAGCGGCAGGGCATTTGGCACAAAC
>NZ_JBKKBJ010000084.1:0-18391 GCF_046714055.1 Methyloglobulus sp.
CCGATGCGACAGGCCTGGCGGCAGCAACAGGAGTTCGCCCATGAGCGCAATGGCGCTGGTTTCGGCGATGCCCTTGATGCCGGTCAGCAACGCCAGTGCCCGTTTGAGTTCGGGATATTGGCCAATCAAGGCCAGTGCTTCAGCGGTTAAGCTGTCAATACGCTTCTCCAGTTGGGCGATAGCTAGCTGAGCATCCCGCATCACGGCTTTCGGCGTTTCCTCGGTGGCGCTTGATGCAGGCAAATGATTTTTGGCAGCGGCTTTCTGGTTGGTTAACGCGTCAATACGACGGGAGAAGCAGCGTAAGGCAATCTTTTCGTTGGCCGGGCGCGTCCAGGCGACGAAACCCATGCGCTCGGCATACACGGCCAAGGTATTGGCGTCGACCCCGTCTGTTTTGCTGTTTTTCAGCAATACCTTGGCAAAGTTGTGTGAGACTTTGGGATTGATCACCATGACCTTTATGCGGGCATCATACAAAGCGACAGCCAAATCAAAATGATAAATGCCAGTAGCTTCAATACAGACGACGATGCCAGTTGATTTGCCCAGTTTCTTGATCATCCGGGCGTGGTCGGCACGCGTATTGGCGTACTTCTGCGGATCGGATGGCTTGCCGTCCTTGCGGACGACCAGAACTAGATTTTCTGAGCCGACATCGATACCTGCGAAGAGGCGCGGTGTTGATGTCGAAGAGGTTTCTTTAAGTTGGCCGTTAGTCATGTTTCATTGTAAAGTGGGTTGATGGAAAGTAAACTATCCATCAGTCCCCGACCCTGCACATGCACCTGCCATCCTTGTGTATGCAGTCTCCAGGCCTCGGATACTCCACGGCATGGGTGAATAGGGCGGGGGCCATTCTACGCCACAGGCTCTGGTTTATAACCAGTCCTCAGGTTGGGTCGGCCTCCCAATGAACGGTTAAAGCTTATCGAATTTACCGGCAATAGTCCTTAAAATTAACCATACAAGGTTGTGGGTGAGGCACGAACCCCAGCAAGGTGTGACCCAAAGCGTTGGGGTTCGTACCTCACCGCCAACCTACAAATACCCAACATATGGGATGTTTAGTTTATAAAATAAAGTACCCTACCAAACTGTTTGATATTTACACGAGCCTAAGTCAACAACTATTTTCGGTTGGAGCAACTTTGACAACCGAAGGCTTATGCTTCATTTGAGCAACCCAAGAACGAACTTGTTGTTCGTGAGGCTCGGAAATACACATGCCTAAAATAACTGAATCCAACAAATCTAATGGGAAATACTGTATTCCATAATCCTTGTTGTACTCAATGATTCGCCATTCTTTCTCACAGCACCAAAATTTTCCCTTGTGTAGCATAGTTTCCACGTTCTTGGATACAGAATGCCTTAACGGGTTGAGTACCGGATATTCCGTCCTATACACAACGCGCTGCGCTCTACCAAAAAATGGAGTGTCTGACTTTGCTCTAAACCTCAGACAAATTCCAGAATGTTTTGCAGCATAGTGAGACCACATCAAAATATTTGACCAATCTTCGCTAAAGCAGCAGACACCGAGTTTATTTAGCTCATACCGTAGATATGCCTCTGCATTTGGCATGGTTTTTTCGATATTTTTCTGGTTTACTCAGCAAATCAACTGCGGATTCAATATTGAAGTTAAGGGCATCATTCTCAAGATAGGGAGCGTTTCTTTGGAAGAACCCTTTTGTAAATGTTCTAATTTCCTCATCCGATCCCTTCCATTCGTAACATGGATGGCAATCAAATGGATCGTTAAACTCTGAGATTGGAGAGAAGTAAATTTCACCGTGCGTGAATATCCTTTCAACATAGTCAATCTCTTTTTCTTCTAAAGAGCGAAACTTGTAGAGCCAGCAAAGCGTCAAGTCGTTAAATTTATGAGGCATAGCCAAAAAACCTAATTTTGTGGAAAAGGATATACAGCTAACGCAAACCTAACCGAGCCGGGTGCGAGAACCCGATTAAAACAATCGTCGCGTAGCGACACAGACACACAATAAATAAAACAGTATCAACTAGTAATTAAAAACCTAACCGCATCCAACCTAATCTGCGCGGCCTGAATATGTTCATGCGCCAACAAAGTCATATCCTTAAGATATTCAATTTCCTCGGCCTTGATGGATGGATTGACTTTTTTGAGCCGCACCAGCCGCTTGATTTCAGCCGTCAGCGATTCCAGCATGGTTTTGGTGGCTTCGTTCACCAGTAATTGCATCTCGGTTTTGGCGCTTTGTTCGGCGAGATTGAGCATGTTGGTAATATGCTGGCGCTGGTTGTTGATGAATTCCACAATCTGTTGTTGGTCGAAAGACATCCGGTTTTCGATTAGGCTACGGTGTTCTATCGCTATTGTTTGATCCTGCAAATTCTGGTCGATGAGGATTCGGATGGGTGTCGCAGGAAGGAATCGGCCTATCTGTAACTGGGCAGGTGCGCTGCATTCAACGATAAACAGGCACTCCAGCAAAAATTGGCCGGACTTCAGGTCGTTGTTCCGCACGACACTGATAGCCGCATTGCCGGTTTCACTGGATAGCACCAGATCCATGGCTACGGTCACTGTGGGGTGTTCCCAGGTATAAAACTGCATATCTTCCCGTGCCAGGGCAATTTGGCGGTTTACGGTCACGGTAATGCCGCCCTCCTGCATGCCTGGAAAATGTGAGACCCGAAGATGGTCGCCGGGGGTTATGATAAAGCAGTCCGGCGAATGGAATTCAGTTTCAACACCATAACACTCGAAAATTTCTTCAAGGAATTGCCAGAGCGTTCCCTGCTTTTCCAGGACATTAACCTGGTCGATCAAGGCTATGGCGACCTCCTTGCGGCAGGAATTCAATTCCAGAAGTAGGTCGCGGCCATTTTGTAATTGTGTTTCAATTTCAATATTAAGCTGTTGTGTTTTATGGATTAATTCAGCAATAGCTTGGGGGTTCGGTGTTGCTACAACTGCCAATAATTCATCATGCAGGATTTCGGCAACCCGCGTAGCTGCCGAGCTGTTACTGTGAAAGGCATCCAAGCCCTCGTCATACCATTGGTACAAGGCCGCTTGCCCGGTATTTTCAAGATACGGAATGTGAATCTGGATGGTTTCCTTTTGCCCGATGCGGTCTAGCCGCCCGATGCGTTGTTGCAGCAAATCGGGATTGTCCGGTAAATCAAACAGGATTAAATGATGGGCAAACTGAAAATTGCGGCCCTCGCTGCCGATTTCCGAGCAAATCAACAGCCGCGCCGAACTGTCCTGGTCGGCGAAATAGGCGGCGGCACGGTCGCGCTCGATAATCGACATGCCTTCATGAAAAACGGCGGCAGCAATACCAGCACGGTTTTTTAAGGTCTGCTCCAACGTGATGGCAGTTTGCGCGTGTTTGGTAATTAGCAAGGCTTTTTGGTCGGAAAGTTGCCGGATTTTTTCCACTAACCAGATATAACGCGGATCATTCTCCCAATCAGCATCGTCCTGTTGTCCTGTTAAGGGGTAAGCATGGCGTTTGCGGTCAGGGAAACCGCGTACGGTTTGGCGTGAATTCCTGAACAAAATCCGGCCTGTGCCATGATGATCGACCAGGATTTTCAATAAGGCATCCCTTGCAGTAGCAGATTCTTTGGGATCATTCAGGTTTGTTAACAGGGGCGCGACGTTATCTTCTTTAAGTAGGTGGGCTAGCTGTTGTTGGACATCAGTAGTCAAAAGCTGGTCGCTTAACAGTAATTTCGCAGCCTCGGCGACGGGTTCAAAAAGCTGTTCTTCTTCAACAAAAGCGGAAAAACTGTAAAACCGGTCGGCATCCAGCAACCTTAAGCGGGCAAAATGGCTTTCCTGGCCCAATTGTTCCGGTGTCGCCGTCAACAAAATCAGGCTAGGGGAACGCAAGCCCAATTGTTCAACAAACCGGTATTCAGGGCTTGCGGCTTTTTGATTCCACTCAAGATGATGGGCCTCATCGACAATCACCATATCCCAGTCCACTTCCAGCGCCTGCCTTTGGCGATGCGGGTGTCCAGAAAAAAACTCCTGGCTGCACAAGATACATTGCTCGTTGGCAAACGGATTGATGCGTTGGGAACTGTGCTGACTATCCTCTTCCGCATCAAAACCGTCATCGCCGGATTCTTCAAAGCAGCGTGCTTCATCGAAAATACTAAAGCGCAGATTGAAGCGCCTTAGCATTTCGACCAGCCATTGGTGTAACAAGCTTTCCGGGACAATAATCAGGATACGGTGACTCAAGCCATTAATGAGCCGTTGGTGGATAATCAACCCGGCTTCAATCGTCTTACCCAAGCCCACTTCATCAGCCAGCATAATTCTTGGCGCTGCTCGGCTGGCCGCTTCGTGGGCAATGTAGAGCTGATGTTGGATAAGGGAAGTCCGTGCGCCCAGCAGCCCTTTTACGGGAGATTGTTGGTGCTGCTTTTGGTATTGCCAGGTTTGGTAACGCAATAAAAACCAGGTGTTAGGGTCAATTTGCCCAGTAAACAGCCGATCCTGCGGTTTATTGAATTGAATGTTATGATTCAGTTCGATTTCTTCCAGGTAGATTCCCAGGCCGGAGTGGTCTTTGCCTACGTAAGTAATCAGCCCGTTTTCTTCAATCAAGTTGATGACTGTGATTTTTTCTTCATCAACAGACTCGATAATATCGCCGACCGCAAACCTGACGCGGGTTAAGGGCGCGTTATCACTGGCGTAAATACGCTTTTCATTGCTTGCCAAAAACAGCACGGTAACTCGCTTGTAAGCGACTTCAAGAATGAGGCCTAAACCAAGCTCAGATTCATTGCTGCTGATCCAGCGTTGTCCGGGGATGAAATTGTTCATTTAGATCGGTATGTCGGGAATTAAAAAATGCTGGCAAGTATTATGGTTTTTTCAATATATTGTTTTAATTACCTATTGTGCATATGGTAAAAATCGGTGGGCTGTGATCTCAACATTGTTTGAGGTAAAGCGGGTATCAAAATTCCCATTATACGCTATGATTGTTACAAGATTAGCCTGACTTTAAGGCATCGTTTGATCGGGTGATTTAAGGTATAACAGTTTGAAAAATAAATTTTTAAGTGCATTCATAGGTTAAGTGATCGTTAAGTTCGATCCGTTTATGATGCAAGCGCAATAATGGGCAAGCTAGATTTTGCCGGGTTTAACAATCAACGTTACAGGTAAGGGAGAGATGAAAAAATTAATTTTATTAAGTCAAATCACGGCATTGGTTATGCTTTGCGCCAATGTTTCCTACGCATCGGGTGGCAATGACAGGGGTCATAAGCGTGGCTGGGGTAAGCACCACAAGCATCATCATGGCGAGCGCTATGCACCGCCCGGGCAATATTACGGCCAACAGCCGCCACCTCCCAGCTACCGGGATGGACGCTCCCATCAAGGTTTGGCAGGGGGCGTTGTCGGCAGTGTGTTAGGTTATGAACTGGGTAATGGTCATCCGTTAGCCACGGGTGTAGGCGCGGCTGCGGGTTCATTGATCGGTAACGAAGTGTCAGGCAGACGCTAGTTTGTATACTTATTGAACTCATCTTTCACCTCATTAATGACGGAAAGATTGTTGAGTACTGCGTTAATATGAAAATCAGTTTTGTTCTAGATTAGCATTGAATGGTGCAGGGTTAAGATCTGTACCGCTAAAATGTCAACAAGCCCCTGGCCTAGGCTTTCAGTTTGTGGGTTGGTTAACGGGGCTTTTTTATGATTACATGTTACGCCAGAACACGTTCCGGCATATTTCCCACCTCAACATCAGTTCCCCAGAGTTGCGAAATGACCCGTTTGGCTTTGCCGGTTTCGTCGCTGCTCCAAAATTGTACTGAGCCTGGATTATGCCGGTCGGATAATATTTTTGTTTTCTCCAGCCGAGATTTAAGCTCGCGGGCTATAGCAGAGCCGGAATCGATAACCGCAATTGAAGCCCCGGCTATTTCCTGAATTACCGGCGCTAAAAAAGGGTAATGGGTGCAACCTAAAACGATAAAGTCAACATTCTGCGCCATTAGGGGACGGACATACTGGGCAATCAATGCGCGAGTCTTATCACTGGCAAGGTCGCCACACTCGACCTGTTCGACCAACCCCGGACAAGCCTGAGGAAGTATTTTTACCTGATCGGCAAAACGTGCAAACAAAACCTGGAAATTGTTGCTGGATAAGGTCTTGCTGGTCGCCAACACGCCGATAATGCCGGTTTGGGTTCTTTCTGAGGCGGGCTTGACGGCGGGTTCCATGGCTATCATTGGCAAAGTGTAGTTCGGACGCAACTCCTTTACCGCCGCACCGGTGGCAGTGTTACAAGCCACCACAATCGCTTTGACGTGTTGGTTGAGAAAAAAATCAACAATGGCAGTTGACCTCTCCAGAATGAATTCTTTGGTTTTATCGCCATACGGTGCATGGGCTGAATCGGCAACATAAAGGAGATTTTCATGCGGTAACAACTTACGAATCTCCCGTAGCACCGAAAGGCCGCCCACGCCTGAATCAAAAACGCCAATGGGATTTGTGTGCATGTATAGACGAAGTTACCCCTAATTCACTGATTGATTATCTTTAGGCATTGAAAGTAAATTATAGCGCAAACAACTCACGCATTTTTTGGCCTGGACTTTCCGCACGCATAAAGGCTTCGCCGACTAAAAAGGCGTAAATGCTGTTATCCAGCATGATCTGCACATCTTCTGGGGTATGGATGCCGCTTTCGGTGATGACAATTCGATCAGCGGGGATTTGCGACTTTAGCTCCAGCGTGGTCTGCAAAGACGTTTCAAAGGTGCGTAGATTACGGTTGTTGATGCCGACCAGCTTGGTGTCCAGTATTAACGCCCGTTGTAATTCATCGGCATCGTGGACTTCGACTAAAACGTCCATACCTAACTTTGTCGCAGTGTCGGACAATTCGTGCATTTGCTGGTCACCCAAGGCAGCGACAATCAGCAAAATGCAGTCCGCACCCAGAGCGCGGGCTTCATAAACCTGATAAGGGTCTATCATAAAATCTTTTCTTATTACCGGCAACGGGCAACGTTCCCTGACCATCTGCAAATAAGCTTCCGCACCTTGAAAGAATTCCTTATCCGTCAACACGGACAAACAGGTTGCGCCGTTCATGGCATAATCCAGACCAATTGTAATTGGCTCAAAATGTTCCCGAATCACACCTTGGCTGGGTGATGCTTTTTTGATTTCGGCAATAATTGCGGTTTTTTTTGCACTGACTTTATGCTGCAACGCCTGATAAAATCCACGCGGCTTTTCAACCCCCTGGGCAATATCTTCCAGATCGGCAATGCTCATGCGCTGTTTGCGATTGGCGACCTCTTCGACTTTTTTATCGAGGATTTTTTTTAAAATATCTGGGGTGTCGGTCATGGTTGTCCGCATGATGAAGTTTTCGAATAGGCAATCAGGGCATCCAGCTTGGCTAGGGCTGCACCACTGGCAAGCGCTTGCCTGGCTTTTTCAATTCCGTTCGCCAAAGTGTCGGTAATATTGGCCGCATAAATTGCCGCACCAGCATTCAACAGAACGATGTCCCTGGCTGCTCCTGGCTGGTTGTCCAGCGCTGATTTTACCATTTTCAGGCTTGCTGTTGCGCTATCGACTGACAGGTTAGCCAAACTTGCCCGCTGAAAACCAAATTGTTCAGGCGTTACGCTGTAGGTCGAGACCACGCCGTCTTTCAGTTCGGCAACGTGTGTGGGTGAAGAAATACTTATCTCATCCAATCCATCCTCGGCACTCACCACCAACACATGCTGGCTACCGAGTTTTCTCAATACCTGCGCCAATGGCTCTACCCAGTCTTTAGAAAAAACACCGATTAGCTGATTAGGCGCGGATGCAGGGTTTGATAGGGGACCGAGCAGGTTAAACAGGGTCTGTACGCCCATTTCCTTACGCACGTTGATGGTGTGTTTCATCGCACCATGATGTTTGGGTGCGAATAAAAAACCTACGCCGATGTCATTCACGCATTGCGCCACGTGTTCAGCGGATAAATCCAGATTGACACCCGCCGCTTCCAGCACATCGGCGCTACCGCAGATGCTTGATACCGAACGGTTGCCGTGTTTGGCAACCTGCCCACCCGCAGCGGCAACCACAAAAGCGCAGGTGGTAGAGATGTTGAACGTATTCGCACCATCACCGCCGGTACCGCAGGTATCGACAAGATGCTCGCCTGTTATCGGTACTTTGCTGGCCAATTCGCGCATCACCTCAGCGGCGGCGGCAATTTCATCTACGGTTTCGCCTTTACAACGCAAAGCAATTAGAAATCCGGCAATCTGTGCATCGGTCGCACCACCGCTCATGATAATATGAATCACATCGCGCATTTCGGCAGCGGTGAGGTTTTGCTTATTTAATATTTTTTGCAGCGCTTGTTGGATTTGCATGTTAAGTAAACATCAAGTTACAAAAAGCCACAATCCAGATTTAGGAAACTTTCTTCAAAAAACAGGTTTTGAGCACCAAGCCTTTAACCTTATCAGCATTGCATTCAATGACCTCTTCATCATCCGTGAGACGGATATTCTTGATGACCGTTCCGCGTCTAAGGGTAACTGAAGTTCCTTTTACCTTTAAATCTTTAATGAATTGCACAGAATCGCCGTCATTAAGTGGGGTTCCGTTACTGTCTTTTATGTTCATGTGTTTATTATCTTTAAAACTTTATCCGCAAATAACTCGGTAAACCCCGTATTGTCGTGAAAGAATTGCAATAAACGATTTCGATAAAGGTCTTGAATTCATATAATAAATGCAACACCTCGTAAAAGCGGCAGATGGTGTGGTTTCCGTCTACCAAAACAAAAAACTAACATGGCTATTTACAAGTTGCAGGCAAAGACAGCATACCCCCCGAAAACTTTCTTGCCTCCTTATAAAAGCCTTGATTTTATAGCTTGTTAGTGGAATTCAACCAATGTTTGAATTCGATAACCTGTGGTAAGTAAATAACCATGAAAACTAAAGAGGTGTCCAATGAGAACATTCAACCATCTAACCCAGGAAGAAAGATACCATATCTACCTAAATGGACAAGAGAAAAACTTCCCTTGATGAGATAGCCAAAAGCATGGGCAGGGACAAATCCACTGTCAGCCGAGAATTGCGCCGAAATAAAGGCGAGTGTGGGTACTGTTACCGGCAACAAACCAAGACCCGGCAACGCCATATTGACAAGCCTAAAACGGTCAAATTGAACGATGGGATGAAACAGGCCGTCACATGGCGCTAATCAAGGAAGACTGGAGTCCAGCCTCGTTTAAAAGCCCCCAAAAAACCAAGCGTCAGCCATGACAACCTATCGTTTCCTGTTGCGGCTGGAGGCAAGTTGTATAAGCACCTGATGCATCGGGCCAAGCCCTGCCGTAAGCGTTATGCCAACACAGGTTATCGGGCTACCCCTTCACGTGTATAGGTATCTACACATCTTTTATCCTAAAAAGAGCATTTCACCACGAAGGTCACGAAGGACACGAAGTAAAATTAGTGAGTTATCACCATCTGTGGCGAGATAAGCGTTCTCCCAAAAGGCGAGCGGCTATTTTGTATCCACAGTCGGGCTGTATGAGGATAGGGTTAATTATATCAGGGAACAAGAAAGCGAAGATGAACGCTATGAGCAGTTAAGCTTTTGGAAAAGATGATCGTTTTTAGGCGATTCATGAATAGGCCCCTTTGAGGGGTTAACAATAATAAGCCCCCGATTTTGCCGGGGGTGATTTAACCAAACCTTCTCTAACCAAAATCCGAAGCAATTGCGTTGCAAGCCGACTCATTATAGTCTCTCAATTTGAGTTCGTAGCTTGCCACAAGTAAGGCAGTTTCTAAAAGCTGATATTGCCTTGCAACCAGATCTTTTGGGTATCCGTATTGAATTTATCGGCATTGTAATAAGCATATTTGGCCAGTACGGAATAATGTTTGCCGAATTTCCAAAGCGCTTGAAAATTCCATTCATCGCCGTAATGAATATTTCCCGTGTCATCCGTAAAGTCATGGTAAACCCCGGTCAATATGAGATTACCTCGATCCAGCGCAACATGCACAGTTCCGAATACGTCACGTATACCGTCGGGAGGGGTGATCAAAAATAAATCTGCCCAGCCTTGGAAGGCGTGGTTGGTCCCCAATGGGGTATCGAAGGTTTTATTTATACCCTTACCGTCAAGTTGTTCCATAGCGCCCTGGAAAGTGACGTTATAGGCGGTAAAACCACCCATCAGGTTGATGCGGTCTGCCTCATAATTTATTTTGCCGTGGCCATAATCAAGTTGACGCGCCCATTCGGCGGTGTAAACCACGCCATAGTTATCGCTCAATTTGAGGGTGTCTCCCGGTTTCATCCAATTGGTAAAGCGCAGGCCATAAGTCTGGCTGGATTTTTCAAAAAATTCTTTCTCGGTGTAATCCAGCCAATAACCATAGCCGATTGCGTTGCCGTAATCGCCAACCTTGTAGTTGACATGCAAGATAGGCGCAGCGATATTCTCGTTGGTGGCAGTGAAGGTTTGCACGTTGCCGATAAATCCAGCGTTAACCACCAGGCCGAATAGCTGTTGGTTAGCGTGGGTGATGAGAAGCGAGTCGAATGTGGTTTCCATTTGCCGCCAGCCGACGTTGCCGATATAACGGTCGTCGTCGAATTTGATGCGTTGCCGACCGCCCTTGATAACCGTGTCCGGAATGCCGGCATAACTGATCCACAATTGGTTGAGTTCGGTTTTTTCCGGATCAGCTATTATAGAAAATCCCGTGTTGCCATTACGGGTGCTATTGAAATCTTCCTGCATGGCAAGGTTGCCCTCAAATTCCGCATAACCTTGGATACCATAAAATACCGGGGACAATAAACCTGCACGTAAACGAGCCGTATTACCGTTGGCGGTGGCAGGGTTGGGTTTGAGTGGAGGCTTTGAGTTATCATTAACATTGTCTTGATTAACGTTTTCCCAGCGGTAATTCAGGTCAATTTTTACCGCGCCATTTTTGCCGTAATGATAAAAATTAAGCGCATCTTCAACAGACTGGGTGACACCAACCGCAGATGCCGGATGATGGACAAAGGCGAGCGACAATAATGAGGCCGCAAGTACGATTTTTCGATATTTAGGCATAAGGATCCCATTGGTTACACAAACCATTTAGTTAAGTTATAGATTAATAATAGATTTAAATTAACTGCTAATGAGTATGTCCACATTCAGACAAAAACCGCAAAATGCTCTCCCGATACCGGTAATAATCAGGGTGGTTCAGCAGGGCTTTACGTGTGCGTGGCCTGGGCAAGCTGATATTTTCAATTTTGCCGATTTTTGCGTGCGGCCCGTTCGTCATCATGATTACGCGGTCAGCTAACAGGATGGCCTCATCGACATCATGGGTCACGATAAGGGCGGTCACATGGGTTCGCTCCCACACTTCCATCAATACCTCCTGTAATTCCCAACGGGTTAGCGAGTCTAACATCCCGAAAGGTTCGTCCAGTAACAGCAACTTGGGCGATAAGGCGAAGGCGCGGGCAATCCCAACCCGTTGCCCCATCCCATTTGATAGGGAACCCGCTTTTTTTTGCAGCGAATCGGCCAAGCCAACGCGGGTCAGGTAATATTCAACAATATCTTCCCGCTCTGATCGGGAGGCATGGGGATAGACTTTATCAACCCCTAACATGACGTTTTCAAATGCCGTCAGCCAGGGAAACAGGCTGGGTGCCTGAAAGACCACGCCGCGATCGGGGCCAGCACCATCAACTTCTCGGTTGTCGAGGAAAATAGCGCCTTCAGAGATCGGAATTAATCCTGCCGCCATTGATAAGGCTGTTGATTTTCCACAGCCGGAGTGGCCGATAATCGAGATGAATTCTCCTTTTTTAACTCTCAGGTCAAAACCATCGATTACTTTTACGGTGCTGTTGCCATCTGGGGTAGGATAAGTTTTGCTGATCTGTGAAAACTCCAGGTATCGGAATTTAGGCCGCCCTGCATCCTCCTTGGCCGGTTTCAGGGCAGAGCGATCCAACTCCCAGTCATTGCTGGTATTGGGCCGCACATTAGGCAGAATTGTTTGTCCTTGTTCCTCAGTGCGGGCTTTTTCCATGCCGATAGCCATCAAATACTGTGTTATGTCGGTACGGCATTTTTTGAAAGCCTCGTTATGGTTTAACTCCGTCCTGTTTCTAGGGCGTTCGATGTCAACAATAAAATCCGGCCCCAGTGTGGCATTGGGGCCAGGATTAAGCGGAATCACACGATCCGCCATATAGATGGCTTCATCGACATCATTGGTGATCATAATGACGGTTTTCTTTTCCTGTTCCCAAATTTGCAGGATTTCATCTTGCAGCATTCCACGGGTCAAGGCATCCAGGGCGCTGAGCGGCTCATCCAGCAGCAAAATATCCGGGTTGGCCGCCAGCGCCCTGGCGACATTCACCCGCTGCCGCATACCGCCAGATAACTCAGCGGGTTTCTTGTCTCTTGCCGCGCCAAGGTTAACCATTTTCACGTACTTTTCGGTATGGGCTTTACGTCGTGCAGCAGGCCAGTCCTTAAATATTTCATCGACCGCCAGCGCCACGTTATCAAAAACAGTTAGCCAAGGCATCAATGAGTAGTTTTGAAACACCACACCACGATCGGGGCCTGGCGTGTTGATGGTCTTACCTTGTTTCAACACAGTACCGCTGTCGGCCTGAATCAGGCCCGCGATGGTAGAAATCAGCGTTGTTTTTCCGCTCCCTGAAAAGCCGACGATAGCGATGAATTCACCCGTTTTTATCCGTAAGTTAATTTTGTCCAGAACCGAGGTTTTAGTTTTACCTTCACCATAGGATTTACAGACGTTTTTCAGTTCCAACAAGAAAGTATCAACCAACTCGTCGGTTCGACCTATCGTAAGTGTTTTAGGGCTGCTCCCAGTAAAAGCAACCACAGTGGAGGGCTTGTTGATTTCAGTAGATTCAATGGTGTTCATGGCTAAGTTCATCATTGCCCCCTGGTTACAGTTCCCTGCCAAAAGAAAAGATTTTTTGCAGTGTTTGCATGATACGGTCGAGAATAAAACCAATAATGCCGATCGTGAAAACAGCCACCATGATACGGCCCAAGGAATTGGAACTGCCGTTTTGAAACTCATCCCAGACGAATTTACCAAGGCCTGGGTTTTGCGCGAGCATTTCAGCGGCAATCAAGACCATCCAGCCCACGCCCAGGGACAGGCGCATGCCCGTAAAGATAAAAGGCATGGCGGATGGAATGATGATTTTCCTGACTTGCGTATTCCAGTTCAGGCGCAGCACTTTGCCAACATTGACCAAATCCTTATCAATCGACGAAACACCTACCGCCGTGTTTATCAAGGTCGGCCAGAGTGAGCATAAGGTCACCGTAATAGCCGAGGTGATAAACGATTTTTCAAACCAGGAGTCATCATTAGTGACATACGCAGCGCTGACCACTAATGTGACAATCGGTAGCCAAGCCAGTGGCGAAACCGGTTTGAATATCTGGATCAAGGGGTTGATAGCTGTGTTAATGACTGGGCTCATGCCGCATAAGAGGCCAAGCGGGACTGCTATCAGCGTAGCCAAGACAAAGCCTGTAAATACGGTGTACAAACTAGTCCAGATTTTGTCTATGTAAGTCGCACTGCCGTTGTAGGGTCGGATTCTGATTTCAGCGTCAGGATTTTCTGTTTTTTCCTTTTGGATGCGTACTTGCTGGCGCACATAATACTCAGCTTGTTTGTTTTTTTCGGCGTGATGTTCATCTAATAGCCCTATCGCTTCATCCCAAACGGCGCTAGGCCCAGGTATCGTACCCAGGCTGGTGTTAACCTTGGCTGCGGAAAAACTCCAGAACCCCAAAAAAAACAGGATGGCAATAATGGGTACACCCATGACTAAAAACAATTGCCGGATTTGCATCGCAGGGTTTTCACCTGCCGCTATTTTTACCAAGGGGACAAACCAGGTCAGTCCGGTTAGATTAAAAAATTTGATGAGTTGGTTACTCATGGTTATCACCTTATATATACGATATTTCGATAATCTGTTTACGCCACGGCCCTTTTGAAAAAAGGTGCGTCCCTGCACTTAACTTGGTTATCCGGGTCTACACGAGGCGTGGCACACACAACGGTACAACATAAACTTTGGTTAATCTCTAAAAGTACCCTCTCCCAGGGGAGAGGGTCGGGGTGAGGGGATAAAAAAGGAAAAACGCTTTTAAAATTCCCCTGATCCTAGCCTTCTCCCTCAAGGGAGAAGGAACTAAATCGTTTATGGGTTACCCTAAAAATCCGATCAAATCAGCTAATCGACAATTTTTCCGCTTGTCACTTTCTGCTTGCCTTTCAAGCCGATAGCAAATTTACTGAGGTAGTCGTTAGGCTTAGTCCCGTCATATGCAATGCCATCAATAAAGTCGCTAGCGGGCACTGCCTTGAAACCACTTTCACTGTCAGGCGGAAAATCGCTGGCCTTGGCCTTGCCTTCCGCTATCAATGCCTTGGCAGCGGCCATATACACGTCTGGACGGTACACTTTTTTGGCAATGTCCATGTACCAGGAATCCGGTTTTTCTTCGTTAATCATGCCCCAGCGGCGCATTTGGGTTAAATTCCAAACCGCATCGCTGTAATAAGGGTAAGAGCCGTAATGACGGAAGAACACGTTGAAATCAGGCAGGTCACGTTTGTCGCCTTTCTCGTATTCGAAGGTGCCGTTCATACTGTTGGCGATCACTTCATAATCAGCGCCCACGTATTGTTTCTGCGACAGCATCTCAACGCCTTCATTGCGGTTTTTGTTGCCCTCGGCATCCAGCCACATGGAAGCACGGATCAAGGCTTTAATCACCGCGACATGGGTTTTCGGGTATTTATCGGCAAACTCCTTGGTCACCCCGAAAATCTTTTCAACACTGTTTTTCATCAGTTCAATATCACTGATGACGGGAACGCCTATGCCTTTAAACACGGCCTGCTGGTTCCAGGGTTCGCCCACGCAGTAGCCGACGACCGTGCCTGAATCCATGGTTGCAGGCATTTGTGGCGGGGGCGTTACTGACAGCATCGCTTCGGCATTAATGTGGCCGGATGTATCTTTAGGGGGTTCATAAAAACCAGGGTTAATGCCGCCGGCTGCGAGCCAGTAACGCAATTTAAAATTGTGTGTGCCGACCGGAAAGGTCATCGCCATATTGAATGGCTTGCCTGCACTTTTATATTTTTCCAGCACGGGTTTCAAAGTATCCGCTTTGATGGGGTGTACGGGTTTGCTGCCTTCCATAGGGACTTGCGGTTTCATTTGTTTCCAGACATCGTTGGAAACGGTGATCGCATCACCGTTCAAGGTCAGGGTGAACGCGCTGACAATATCCGCCTTAGTGCCGTAACCTATGGCTGCGCCTAAGGGTAAGGGCGCCAACATGTGGGCACCATCCAGCTCGCCGCTGATCACCCGATCCAGTAACACTTTCCAATTGGCCTGCGCTTCAAGCTGGACTGAGAGCCCTTCTTCCTCGAAAAAACCTTTTTCAAAAGCAATCGCCAATGGCGCCATGTCGGTCAGTTTGATGAAACCGAATTTCAGGCTATCCTTCTCGAGTTTTTCAGCGGCACCAACATGGGTTGTAAAAGCTAATGTTGAAACAAGTGCAGCGGCTGAGAATGCCCTGGCCAACCAGGTCAGTGTGAATTTTCTAGGATGGTTCATAACTAGTGACTTGTCCTTATAGTAGAAATATTGAACAAAAAAAAACGTCTTTAAACAACTGTACCAGTAATAGAGCACCTGTTGTTTAGTCGACGTCTTTGTCAGATTGCTCAACTGTGAGCTTAGTGATAGACCCCATCGTTAGGGTCTCAGTGAGGATTGAAGCAGAAGCTATGCCAAGTTTTAAATATTTAACCTGATATTTTATTTTTATAAACTATTACAATAAGTTATAAATATATGGCGAAGAGTTTCCATAAAATTACATCAAACAAGTCGTTAAAAATATCTAATATTCTGCTCAACTAATGTGCAATAGTGTTGGTTTTTGCACCAAAAAAGCACGTCTGGTAGTTAAGGTATTGATGTAATTCGTGGCATTTAGATAGAAAAGTTGTATAGCGTAACTAAATTTTGAAAAAATAACGCGCTAGCCTGGAAGCCATTCATTAGCCAACTTAGGCCCTGTAACTACACGAAGACTGTTTGCAAGTTCAAAATCGAAGGATTGGAAAACTACGCTAAAATAAAAAAGTGACTATCGCTTTTAATCGACCCTGCTCAATCACGGGAATTGCCAGCATACTGCTTAAGTTATCCAGTTCAGGATTGTATTGAGACTCCTCCTGGTTTCCGGTAATGATGGGCATACCCGTCAGCCAGACTCGGCCTAATGCCCCCGCGCCTTTATTAACGCTAATCGTTTCAAAAATTTCAGCCAGGTTATTGCTGTTTTTACTGTAGCCTTGCCGACAAACCAGCCGCTTGCCTGGCTGGTCGGGAATCCATATTTGGATACGTTTGGCTATTGGGGTAGCTTTAGCAGACAGGAATGTCATCACATAGTTTTGCTCGCGGCTATTGACAACAGGAATGCCGAGAACAGTGGTAATTCCTGCCTGTTGCGCATCGGCAGAACGGATATATTCATTGACCTTTCCTATATCTTCCGTCAAGACAGGCATGCCCGTTGCCCAGGCAAGGCCGGGTATGCCCTGGCCCTTGGGTATATTGGCTAGTCTGGAGATGTTTTCAAAATGTTCCAGTGTCCCGTAATAGCCATCCATGACATGCAGTGAATCTCCGTCAGCAGGATCATTGCGCCAGACTTCAATAGCTCCGGCATGTTCTGTGTCATCACCGCAAAAAAACACCACAACGGCCAACAGGAAGTCACCGGAAAAAATCGGTAGCGCTATCCCGCAGGTCAAGCCTGCTTTATGGGCGGCTGCCGTGCGTTTAAAAAAGGAATGCTCAAACCGTGTGAGCACAATCGGATGACCGGCGGCCCAGGCTTTGCCCGGCAAACCTTCATCATAGGCGAAGTGCTGCTGTTCACTGGCGGCTTTAAAGTCGGTCAAGGCACCATACAAACCGGAGCCGAACTCCAACTGAGTGCGCTCTTTGTCAGGAATCCATATTTCAGTGACTTTGATAAACGTTTTCATGAGTAGTTGGTATTTTTATTTAAGCAATTCAGACATGGCAATAACATTTCTGGCCATTTCACCCAGGGTAATATTTCTGTCCATCGCCAACTTTCTGAGCGTGTGATACGCTTCGTTTTCAGTAAAATTCTGTGTTTTAATTAAGATCGCTTTGGCGCGATCTATCTGCTTTCTGTCTTCGAGATGGGTACGCGCTACTTCCAGGGCATCTTTCAGCGCCTGTCGCTGCTTGAACCTGGCGATGGCAACCTGAATGATGCTGCTCACGCGATGGCTGGACAGTCCGTCAACGATTAAAGCACTAACTTCGGCTTTAATGACTTTATTAATGGTTTCGCTGCTGCCATCGCTGGAGAATACAATAACCGGCAACGGTAATTGCAGATCGAGCGTATGCAGATCGGTGATTAGCTTTTCAGAGGGCGTATCGAGATTAAAAATAATGACATCAGGCCTGGATTCCTTGGCGAGCGCTAAAAATAAAGGGCTGTACTGGGTTTTTAGAATATCAACCCCATCGCTTTTTAGGGCGTTTTCCAGCAATGTATTATTAATATCACTTTCAACTAATAAAACATTCAGCATGTGCCTGATAATTTGCTAGGGCTAAGTGCGTCCATTATTGAAAGGCGTGTTTCTCCTGTTGCAATTTTTTTGAAAAGTACAAACCAAGTCAGTCTGGGTAGTTTTAAAAAATTGATGGCCTGGTTACCCATGGTTATCAGTTATATGTATCTGTGTAATTACGATAATTTGCTTAAATGACAACTTTTTAAAAAAGATGCATCCTTGCATCAAATCGACATCCGGTCAGGTACACGAGGAGGGTACAACGGGCACAACAAAAAACTTTGGGTAACTCGAAAGTTTCTGTCCCTCTCACAATGGGTTAGGCGTAAACTTTGTCTTATGACCCCTTGAAAAAAAGGTGCATCCTTGCACCAAATCGACATCCGATCTACACGAGGAGGGGTACAACTGGCGCAACAAAAAACTTTAGGTAATCAGGGCAATATTTGCCCCGTATTCAGCACAGCTCCTTCATCCAGGCCTCTACATTGGAATGGAACCATTGGAAGCAATCACTAGCGCGATTACAGCGGCGGTAAGGAAAAACCCTGAAACGGGCTTACTTTTTACGGCTCTACGGGCTTGGGTCATGTTCACCTCAATATGTTAATTTAGGTT
>NZ_JBKKBJ010000085.1:0-33457 GCF_046714055.1 Methyloglobulus sp.
CCTTGAAAGAGGAAAAAGAAATTTGGTAGCAGGATGTAAGCTTTTGTATTAATACAACATAATGTCCGTTTTGTTGCTTTGTAACACAATTGTAATATAAACGTCTTAAGACTGTCATATCACGGCCTTAAGCTTGCCCAAGTTTATTAATAACTGCGAGCAATCTATGAAAATTTCCAGACTTACCTTGGCAGTTGCTGCCGTTTTAGGTGCCAGCATAGCCTCCACTGCTTATGCCATTGACCTTTATGTTGACACAAAGACTAAGCAGATTTATGCAGAGCCGGGGCCTGGTCGCCAATTAATGGGGTCTTTTGAGCAAGTCACACCTAATAAAAATGGTTATTCAAAACATGATGCAACCCATACAAACGGTACCGATAATGCTGAGTTGCAAGAAATAAAACACGATTTAGAATTGAAAGAGAATGAAATAAAAGCGCTTGAAGAACATGTTGTTGCTAATAGAGAAGAAAAAGCCAAAAACGACGAAAAATGGTTTAATAAAATCAGTGTGCGTGGCTATACTCAGCTCCGCTATAACCAGCCGCTCTCTGGTGACCGCATTGCAAGCGACCCCGAACTAAGGTCTCCCGGCGATAGCGGCATCAAAAATAATAGCAGCTTTACGTTTCGTCGGGTTCGTTTAGTCTTTTCAGGCGATATCAATGATTATGTATCTTTGTATTTACAACCGGATTTTGCTTCCTCAGTCTCTTCTAGCATTGATAATCAAAATTTTGCGCAACTGCGCGACGCTTATGCGGACTTAGCTTTTGACAAAAAGCATGAATACCGTATCCGTGCAGGTCAATCTAAAGTGCCGTTCGGCTGGGAAAACCAACAGTCCTCCCAAAATCGTTTAGCCCTAGACCGTAACGATGCCCTGAATAGCGCCGTCCCTAGCGAACGGGATTTAGGTTTGTTTGCTTATTGGTCGCCTGAGCATGTCCAAAAACTTTGGAAAGACTTAAGCAAGAAGGGTTTAAAAACTTCCGGTGACTACGGTATTTTGGGTTTGGGTATCTACAACGGTCAAGGGATTAACCGTAATGAAACAAATGATGACTTATATGTTGTTGCCCATAGCACCTATCCGATTGGGTTGAATTTCCTGGGCTACCCATTCACTGGTCAAGTATTGGAAGTAGGTGCAGATTACATCAATGGTAAATTTGATGTACCCACTGGTGATATGACGTTGTTTGGCAGCAATAAAGTGTTAAAAGGTACTGATATTGCCAAAACACTCCCATCTGGCGGCATCACGGAAGAACGCTATGCCATACATGCCGTGCTGTTCCCGCAACCGTTCGGCTTACAGGTAGAATGGAACTGGGGTAAAGGTGCGACGTTGAATCCGAACAAACTTGGATCAATCGAGCGGCAAAATCTGAGGGGCGGTTACGTACAAGCTATGTATAAATTTAATAACGTATTCCGTGACGATGGTGTACTGATCCCCTATGTCAAATGGCAAACCTACCGGGGCGCATATAAAGCCGCTAACAATAGCCCAAGAGTGGCTGTCGATGAATTGGAAGTCGGTGTTGAATACCAGATTATGAAAGCACTGGAAGTGACCCTGGCTTATTCAACGATGGATCGTACCAACGTTGCCAATCTTGGGCAGGCTTCGGGTGATATGGCTCGTATGCAGGTGCAATGGAATTATTAACTTCAAATTTTTCATAAGCATTGTATATTGAAATTTGAATAAAAATAAGCGTAATTGCTTGTAATAAAAGCTTAAAAGCCGCACCGTATTATCGGTGTGGCTTTTTTTATGGGCACGATTTCATACCTCGACACGTTAAGATTCACGGTTTAATTGTGCGTTGGCAGATCAGCAGCTTCCCATCAATCTCCCAACCGTATGAAAAACATCGGCAAACGTGTCTTTGGTCAAGCGCTTGGTCTGCGTGTTGTAGCGGCTGCAATGATAGGAATCGACCAGTTTGCGTCCATTCGGCAGAGTATGGCGGGCATTATGGCCGAATTTTGCGCTAGTCAACTTAAAGCCATAAGCCTTTAGCACGGCCTGATGCGCAATTGTCCCTAACGCCAAAATAACAGCCTTTTTCGGCAATGTAGCCAATTCCGCCGCTAAAAACGAGTTACATTGGGCAATCTCCGCAGTTGTCGGCTTGTTTTGTGGGGGCAGGCATTTTACCGCATTCGTTATTCGGCAATTCCTAAGTTGAAGCCCATCTGACAACGATTCGGAGGCGGGTTTATTGCTGTAACCAAATTCGTAAAGCGTTTCATAAAGCAGGATTCCCGCATAATCTCCGGTAAAAGGCCGCCCTGTTGCATTGGCCCCGTGCAGTCCAGGAGCCAAGCCAACGATCAACAATTCCGCATTTTGATCGCCAAAAGGTGCAACCGGACGGGCATGGTAATCGGGATAGGTTTGCTTGATTTCGCATAGAAAATCAGCCAAACGGCCGCACTTTCGGCAATCTTGATCGAATATCTTGTTCGTGGCCATATTTCTGGATTAATAGTAAACGTGTTGTTTTGACTTTGTTATTTGACAAAAAATTTCAGCACAAACAAGTATGTTCCTTATAATTTTGACGATTATCTAGGTTCTGTTGACATTTTATTGCTTAAACAACTAAGCCTAAAAAACATAGAGTAAGGTTTAAATGGCAAAAAATGTATCGTCATTCCGGCATGGATTGCCGGAATCCAGGAGCCAAGAAAGGCATCCATGCCGACTGGATGCCGTCACTCCCTGACGGCATGACGGTAATCGCTTGGTTTTCCATTGATGAAATGTCAACAGGACCTAATGAAACCCTTAAATCGTAAAAAATAATGAAAAACAACCCCATCACCGTATTTGGAGAAGTACTGTCCGACCATTTCCCCGATGACAACAAGGTGTTGGGCGGCGCACCCTTCAATGTCGCCTGGCACTTACAGGCGTTTGGACAAAAACCGCAACTTATTAGTCGTGTGGGTAACGATCTTACTGGCAACCAAATACGTACGGCAATGCAAATATGGGGCATGAACCTGGATTATTTACAGACAGATTCAACCTACCCAACCGGACAAGTACAGGTGACGATTGAGCATGGCGAACCCGCCTATTCTATTTTAGCTAATCAAGCCTACGACCACATTCAAATGCCAGGGTTAAACAACATCAATCATACAGGTATTTTATATCATGGAACACTGGCTGTTCGCTCCCCCAGATCAAGACAAACATTGGCAGCGCTAAAAGCATTGCACCAGGGCAAAATTTTCATTGATGTTAATCTACGGCAACCTTGGTGGAGTAAAGCCGATGTTCTCCAGCTTATCAACGATGCTGACTGGGTTAAGCTGAATCTTCATGAGTTACATGCTTTACAAGATGATGTGGCTGATATTAAAGCCAGCATGGAAGCATTGCTATCCCGGCATGAGCTGGAAGTAATTATTGTCACTTGTAGTGAAGAAGGGGCTTTGGCTTTAAACAATACCGGTGAGTTTTCCCCTGTATCGCCTATTAGTTCGGTAGACCTTATAGATACAGTCGGTGCGGGGGATGCTTTCTCTGCAATATTGCTGCTTGGCTTTAATCTTGGCTGGACATTAGGAGAAACCATGGAAAGGGCGCAATCATTCGCTTCCGCTATGACGGGCCAACGAGGCGCAACGGTTGATGACTTGAATTTCTACAAACCGTTTGTGGCATCCTGGCTGTTGTAATGGCGTGCATTAAGATTATTTACTGGACTGGACTGAATTGGATCAATCGCCCGTTGGCCAACATCTGACGGCCAGAGTGTTTCAAAATAATTCGAAACTGCGCCCATGTTTTATCAACCACTAGACGCTAATTTCTAGATACTGTTCTTGTTCTTAGAAATTTTGTACGTGGTTGGCTTACCTATTCCAAAATGAGTAAATAAAATTGAAAAATCTTTACCATTAGCATTTTAAAAAGTAAAGTGAAATACTTCATAGATATGCACTTTTTCTTTAAGTACACTGTTGTAGGTGAGAAATAACAGAAGAAATACTATGCTAATCACAAAAAACGATGGTATAAAGCTAGGGTTTTTGATTCAATTGAGTTGTTTCTTTATATAACAATAATGGGGTAGACAACTAGCGCCTCCATCCGCTATATGTCGTGGCCTAGATTGACCTTGTACATTTTAAAACCCTATGTCTTGTTCCAAGAGGCGCTAATTGACTACCCCTTTAACAAAATTAAGTGGAACAAGCAATGTCAATAACAAATATCAGCCGCAATACTTTATGAACGCATTCAAAACGCGGCAATAGCTGATGAACAGATTGTTGAAGCCACCGACCTTACCGTTAAGCGTCATTCTTCATTGCAACAAATTATTAGGGGCATACATATGAGATTACTTAACTTTGTTAAAGCTACAATTGCAATCGATCCTGATACTTCTAGTGGGATTATTTTACTGAACGCGTGCAAGAATTTGCATAATGACTGAGATTGCACTTCAGAGTTGAATCTACACATTAATACTGGAGATAAGAAAATGATAAGTTATCGCAATTTACTGTTTGTTCCTGTGGCACTGTGCCTTACAGCCTGTACTGCCAATATTAAAGAGAGAATCAGTTCCGACAGGGCTTGTGCAAGAGTGGGTTTGCGACCTATCGCCGATAAGCAAACGGATCGTTTTTTAGGCAAAGTCCAGGAGGACACTGCCAATTGCCGGGGTGGTGAAAAGGCAGTGGCTAGGCGTGATTCTGTCTGGCTAGACTGGCCTAATTACTGGGGTGCGGGTGATGCAAGCACCAAGGCGCAAGGATCGGGAGCTATAACCGAATTAGGTAAACATTTGAAGCCAAATGGACGTGGTGTAGATGGTGCTTTAATTGATTTAGAATACCAACGGATGGAGTTGATCAGGTTTAATCTCAATGATAACGCTACCTATGAGAACTATATCAAAGGTGACGGCGTAACACCAGGGCCTGTATTAAAAACCTGGGATGCCATGCGTTTACCCGCCTCCCACCCCCAATACCAGCAAGTGACAAGCAGCAATGGAAAGCAGGTTTGTCAGGGTGATCTCATTAGGTATCGTAACTTAACCGGTATTTGTAATGATCTTTATAATCCGGCCATGGGTTCAACCAATCAATTGTTTGCGCGTAATGTGCGCTTTGAATCGACGTTTCCTGACTTGGGCAAAAATGAATTAGCACGAAATCGTCATGCTAATCGACTGGATTTGCTGAAACCTGATCCGCAAATAATCTCCCGCAAGCTATTTACTCGGTCTCAAGAAAAACCGGATGCCTGCAATTTCGGTCAGGGCTTACCAGATAACGCGAAAAATGCGCAATGTGATTATAAAAAAGCGCCATTTTTTAATGTGTTAGCTGCTTACTGGATTCAGTTTATGACACATGACTGGTTCTCGCACCTGCGTGAAGGGCATAATGCTGATGCTAAAATGTCGGTCGGATGTACCAGTCAACGCGTCGATAATCAAGAACAGCCCGTCACGGCTGAACAAGCCAAACAACTGGGTTGCAGGACGGATGATAAGGCTGATGTTTCCTATGTAGCCCAGCATGAACCAGCTCCCACTTTTAAACATGACGGCAAGAGTTATATGTCGCGTGCCCACAAAACCACAGAAAACACGGTAACGGCCTGGTGGGATGCCTCACAAATCTATGGCTTTGATGAAACCTCTGCCAAACGCGTAAAACGTGACCCAAAAGATTCCGCAAAATTGCTGATGAGACCACGCGGCAGCCATGCAGGGACTGGCGAAAAATTGGGTTATTTGCCAGTTTTCAATACTTGTGAAACATCTAAAACAGGGTGTGTCCCCGACCCAATTCATCCTCATTGGAGTGGCCAAGAAACCGCTGCATTTGCGGATAACTGGACAGTCGGCATGAGTTTTTACCATAACCTGTTTGTACGCGAGCATAACCAGTTTGTGGACGCTTTCAGGGTACAAGCCGCCGCGACACCGATGGCAGACTCCGGTTTACGCAATCCAGCAAAGCCTGATCAAGTTATCCCTTATAAGAAAGTAAGTGATGAAGAGTTGTTCCAAGCTGCGCGTCTTGTGGTCTCTGCCGAAATAGCCAAGATCCATACCATCGAATGGACGACACAGTTGTTGTATGGCGAACCGATGAACTTGGGCATGAATGCCAACTGGAATGGCTTGTTGGACAAAGACAACCCGGTATCCAAAAAATTAGCGGAAGTGCTGAATAAAATTGTTACCGAACATTTGAAGAATGCGCCCAACGAAAAAGAATCCAACCAGCTGTACTCGGCATTTGCGGCCGGTGCCGGGATTTTCGGCTTGGGTAGCCACCGTTATGAACACCATAAAGACGTGTGGGATTTACGCAACCTGGACGATGTCAATGGCGGTATCAATCATTTTGGGTCACCGTTTAATTTTCCGGAAGAATTCATTACGGTTTACCGCTTGCACCCCTTATTGCCCGATCTGCTTGAATTCCGCGATTTAAAAGCACCCAATTTAATTACCAAGAAAGTTCCTGTTGTCAGCACATTTCGAGGTAAGGCCACTCAAGCAATGGCGGACGGTGGCTTGAGTAACTGGGCGCTGAGCATGGGACGGCAACGTCTTGGTGCGCTAACTTTGCAGAACCAAGCCCAGTTTTTGCAGAATTTAGACTTGCCACGTATGCAAAGCGCAACCAATAAGATTGATGTTGCGGCATTGGATTTGATCCGTGACCGGGAGCGCGGTGTGCCACGGTTTAATGAATTCAGGCGTCAATACGGTTTGACACAACTCACCGGCTTTGATGATTTTATCGATAAGCGCCTGGAACCAGGCAGTGCGGAACGCAAAGAACAGGAACGCCTGATTGGCATGCTCCGTGAAGTTTATGGACAACATCAATGTGACGCTAGCAAGATCATCACTGATGCACAGTTAAATGCCGATGGTTCGCCCATCAACGATTGCCTGGGACACCCAGATGGCAGTATGGTCGATAATATTGAGGATGTAGATACTGTTGTTGGGTGGTTGTCGGAATTTACCCATCCACATGGTTTTGCTATTTCAGAAACTCAGTTTGATGTCTTTATCCTGAATGCGTCCCGGCGTTTGTTTAGCGACCGGTTTTTTACGTCCAGTTTTAGGCCAGAATTCTATTCTACTTTAGGTCATCAATGGGTTATGAACAATGGGCCCGGTTCTAAACAAATGGAACCTGGTTTGTACAATGATCACAAGGTCGAAGTGTCACCTTTAAAAAGGATTATGCTCCGTACCATGCCGGAATTGTCTGGACAACTAGGGGATGTCAGGAATATTTTCGACCCTTGGGCTAGGGATCGTGGAGAATATTATTCATTGCAATGGAAGCCCAAGGCAGGCGCTGAGTCAGACGAAAGTTTTCACTGATAAAAATGCATAAGACTGGTGGGGCAATAACTATGAATAGTGAAGTCGCCATTGATCAGTTGGTTGCCGAGATGGGCGAGCTAATCGCTTCCATTACCTTAGCGGAAACTGAAAATACTATTGTCCCACGGTTCAATCAGTCGAAAACCGTTGCCTATGTCAATGCGGAGTTTCGTGTCCACGATGATATTCCTGAGGAATTGAAACAAGGCATATTTTCACGGCCAATCAGCTACCCAGCCAAATTGCGGTTTGCCAATGCCACGAAGCGGGATGATTCAAAAAAAGATATACGAGGCTTATCCATTCGATTATCTAATGTGGATGGCACGGTGCTTTGGGGTAACCCGGGCTTTCAGGATTTTGTGTTAAACAGTCATCCCGCGCTTTTTGTTGCAACACCGGAGGATTTTTTAGCCTTTATACGGGCACAGCAGCAGGGTAAAATCAAGATGCTGTTGTTTTTTTTGAATCCCTTCAATCCGCACCTGAAAGCACTCTTTACTGTACTTAAATCCCAGAAAAACCATTTAAGCCCATTTGATGTCCGTTATTGGAGCACTGTTCCCTTCCGTTTGGGTGAATTGGGCAACCAGGTGGTCAAATATTCAGTGCTTCCATGCTCGGATTACGAAACCACAGACACGGTCAATGGAGGCGAACACCAATTGCGCGCCGCCATCAAAGCGCATTTGCAGCAATCTCCCGCCTGTTTTCATTTTGCTGTACAAAAACAAACCGACCCGAAATCCATGCCAATCGAAGATGCCTCTGTTATCTGGGATGAGGAAGTTTCGCCCTTCATTCCCGTTGCAACCATCAAGATTGCAGACCAAGATATTAATAATCCTGAAATATTAGCAAACGGTGAGCGTTGCAGTTTTAATCCCTGGCAATGTCTCGCTGCCCACGAGCCACTCGGTAGAATGAACCTTGTTCGCCGACTGGTTTACGCCAAAGCCGCTGAACTACGAAATAAGGAGTGAGGAAAATGAATGCTACAGTAAACACTTGGTTAAGCAAAACCCGTGAAGAGCTCGATGATATTTATAGCAAAGCCAAACCAGGAAACATTCCCACAGGCGATATGCATGGCACAGCAATCTTGGCTGGGTCAATCTTCGCAAAATTGGTCGCCTTTCTGGCGGGTGTATTTGCATGGCAAGGGAAAGTATTTGACCTATTTTGTCCAAAAGGTGATGCTGGCCTCCTAGTCAACAAAATAACCCCTTTCAGCCTGACATTTATTGTCGCCAAGGTTTATCGTGACAAAAGTTGGCTAGATGGCAAAGACACCATCGTGATTGATTATTCCAAAACTTCATTTGTTGCCCAAGTGATTCGTGATGAAATCCGCGAAGTTGAACCGGGCGTATACCTTGGCAAAGTATGGTGGGGTAAAAAACGTATCCTGGATTTTGCTTTGACAGTCGAAAAGGCTGAATAAGGCATCGTGTAATTATCCTGCTTAAGGCTAAAACTATGATACCCCAGTCCAACTTCACGATATGTGCAACTGTACGTGATGGGCAGTTAAAGAATTTGCGTGAACTGCTGTCAAAGATGAACACGACCAAAGCTATCGCGCATGCTAATCCTGATAATGAGTTAGTGCCTTTTGGCCGGTTCGACCGCTTACATTTTGCGCGTTTTACCATAATTGTAGCTAAGACAGCAGATGAAATTAAGGCATTTGGTGTAACGCCAAGACCGTGGCAACCTACACTGGCGTTTCTGGGAGATTGTGATGGCGATAGGGATTCATTCCTAGCTGAGCTTGTGGCGCATGCACAACCTGGCTTAAATGAGATTTTTTCATATTGTGTAGGGTTTCCTGATGCAAACAGCGAGGGCTTGCTGGCCTGGATGAAAGCCCATCATATCGAGCCTAAGGCCAATTACGTTAACTGGATAGGTAGGACAGTTAAACAAGTCCACGAAGAAGCCGCACTTCATAAAAGTTTGTCTGCTCATTTGCAACAAATTGCCGATAAAGTTGGCAGAGAAAATACCCGTGATTTAAGGCAAGAACTGTTGTCCCATGTTGAAATGGAAAAACATGCAGGAAGGCTTACTTTAACCCAGCCAAAGCCGACGACCATCTGTTGGAAAATACGGAACCTGTTACATTTGATTGGGATACCGCTAGTCCTGCTGCTGCTTTCACCCTTAATTCTGCTCTTTTCGCCTTTCTTTTTTATACGTTTAAGGATGTTGGAAAGCACTGATCCTGAACTATTTATCCGGCCAGGCCGTCAACATATTCAGGAGCTTACTGCTCAGGAAGATTGGGATGTCAGTAATCAGTACAACGTGTTTGGCGATGTTAAACCGGGTATTTTCCGCCGCTTAACTTTCGAGTTCATTCTGCTATTAACTAATTATGTTGCCAGGCATGTCTATAACCGTGGCTTTCTGGCTCGGATAAGAAGCATCCACTTTGCCCGTTGGGTCTTCATGGACAATGATAGGAGAGCTTTTTTTGCCAGTAATTATGATGGTAGCCATGAAAGCTATATGGATGATTTTATAAACAAAGTTGGATGGGGGCTTAACCTTACTTTCAGCTGTGCTGTCGGCTACCCTACCACAAGATGGTTAATTAAGGGTGGTACAGAACGGGAGCAACAATTTAAATATACCCAAAGGCGACATCAATTGCCCAGCGAGGTTTGGTACAAGGCGTACCCGGATTTAACTATCACTGACTTAGCGCGTAACAGCCGTATACGAAAAGGTGTAGAAATCCGCCAGGCTAGCGATGCGGAAATCCGTGAATGGCTAAGCCTAATTTGAATAAGGAACTATGGTGATGAAGAATTCCAGCGAATTTGAATTTGATGACCTACAAGGGTTGATTCGTTTTGGTTATGGAAAATTAACCGACACTTGCTTCCTGTTGCTGAATGTTGCTGATAAGGAGGCTGCCAAGCAATGGCTAAACTCTGCCCCCGTAAGTAATGCAGTTAAATCTGATAAACAGCCAAGCGCTGCACTTGCTTGTGCCTTTACTGTAGAAGGTTTGCGAGCAATGGGCTTAAAAGAACCTACTATCGAAAGCTTTTCCGATGAGTTCATCACTGGACTGTCAGGCGATGAAAGCCGTTCTCGCCGCCTTGGTGATGTTGATGCTAACGCACCTGAAAATTGGATTTGGGGTGGCAAAGCTAAGCAGATACCGCATGTTTTGTTGTTGCTCTATGCGCTGCCAGATGGCATCGAGAATTGGCGAAAAAAAGTGGTTGGCAAAAATTTTTCAAAAGCGTTTAAGATACTAGCAACATTACCGACTGAAGATATTGGTCAAATTGAACCGTTCGGATTTGCAGATGGCATCAGTCAGCCCAGCATTGATTGGCAACGACAACAAAGTACAAACCCGCATGACCGTGATCGCTATTCCAATTTGATGGCTGTCGGTGAAGTGCTGCTCGGCTACCCCAATGAGTATAAGCAATACACCGTAAGACCGCTTATTGATCCAGGAAAAGACAAGAACGCGGCGATTCTGCCCAATGCGGAAGACAAGCCCAAACTAAAAGATTTCGGACGGAATGGAGCCTACCTTGTGTTGCGTCAACTCGGTCAAGATGTTCCGGGCTTTTGGAAATTTGTCGATACGGCGGCTGGCTCAGTTCCTAAAAAACGTGAACAGATCGCCGCAGCTATGGTGGGGAGATCCCGTGATGGTTCGCCGCTTGTTCCAGAAGTTGCTGAAGACATTCCTGGAATTCCAACGGAAGACCGTATCAATCACTTTACCTACGACGCTGACGCAGGCGGAGACCAATGCCCGATTGGTGCACATATCCGCAGGACTAACCCGCGCACCGGTGACTTGCCGTTAGGGGTAACCGATTTTGTTTCCTGGCTAAAGAAAACTTTAGGTTTCGGACAAAGCCGCTTGGATGAAGACTTGGTGGCATCTTCGCGCTTCCATCGCCTACTGCGGCGAGGTCGAACATATGGCCCTAAGCTTGCTCCAGAGGATGCAATCAAACCGGATGCACCTGCCGCCGAACGCGGCATACAGTTTATATGCCTAGTAGCCAATATATCTCGGCAATTTGAATTTGTTCAGAACGCTTGGGTTATGAGCAGTAAATTCAGCGGTCTCCAAAAGGAAACAGATCCCTTGTTGGGTCATCGAAAGCCATTAATGAGTGGTGAAGCTACTGCTCAATTCAATCGCCCTAATCCGGATGGGGTGGTGCAAAAAACCTGTCCCTTGCCGCAGTTTATTACTGTGCGTGGCGGCGGTTATTTTTTTATGCCTGGACTGCGTGCACTCAAATACATCGCAGCCCAGCCAACGACTGGGAGCGATAATAAATCATGACGATCAAGACCAGAATACTTAAATGTATCCACCAGTTTTTACTGCAACTGTTGTATATCGAGCGCAGATTGGAACCCTGGTTTCGCCCACAATTGAACTGGCTTTTTCGGGAGCCATCCGTCCGGCTAGTCCAGTACTTTATCAATCGAAGGCGCAAGAATGAAGGTTTGAAAATTGCCGAAGAAAAAATCTACCCAGATGAAGAAGAAAGCCTGGATAGCATTATTGACCTCATGGCCGACCAGATGCGTGGTCGTTTTAAACCCGGCGGATATGAGCGGGGCGGCAATACCAAAACCCACGGTGTTATGCACGCCACGGTAACCATCCGGGATGATATTCCAGAGCATTGCCGTAAAGGCATTTTTGCCAAGCCGCGCAGTTACCCGGCCTATGTGCGCTACGCTGGCCCAGGCCCGAACGTGCCTTCCGATATTCAAGATGTCGGTTTTTTGAGTATGTCGGTGAAACTGATGGGTGTCCCCGGAAAAAAACTCATGGATGAAGAAAAATTTACCCAGGATTTTATCACCACCAGCGGTGGCGCGACGTTTGTTACCCCTAACACCAGGGAAAATGCCAAGTTGCAATACTGGAGCCTGGTGGACATGACGCTTTACTATTTTCTCAACCCCAAGGACTCCCACTTGCTCGACATGGCTATGAATGCCCTGTGGAATGAAACCAAGTACAACCCGCTGGGTGATCGTTACTGGAGTTGTACCCCTTATCTGTTGGGCAAAGATCAAGCCGTGATGTATTCGTTCGTACCGAAAACCAAAGGTCTCTACACCAAAATACCGGGACTGCCTTTTGGTAAAGTGCCGTTCAATTATCTGCGTGAAAACATGATCAAGACCCTCAATGAAAAAGATGTGGAATTTGACCTGATGATCCAGTTGCAAACTGACCCGCATTTGATGCCTATCGAAGACAGTTCGGTACGCTGGCCGGAAAAATTGTCACCATTTATACCCGTTGCCACCGTGCATATACCGAAACAACAATTTGAGTCCGAAAAGCTGATTGAGTTTACTAAGCGTTTAAAAATGAACCCTTGGCATTGCCTATCGGAACACCGGCCTCTTGGCAATCTGAACCGCGCCCGATTTAGGTTGTATTATAAACTGTCCGAATTCCGTCAACGCATGAACAGTGTCGAACATGTCGAACCCAAAGGCGATGAGGTATTCGATTAGACGGGGGTTTGTGTAGAGACGCAAGATTTTGGGTCTCTACAGTGGGAAATACGTTGAATTATGCCGTTTCTTCCTGCCGGATAAGTCAACTCAATATGATTGTAACATTTTGTTTTACAAGTTTATTTTTATTAATGAATAGTGAGTGGGTACGCAGGAACGAGAAAAATTCACTGTCAATATGAATTAGAGTAGATAAAAAATAACCTAATTTTATGGGGAGTTGCCGTTATGCCAGCCTATGTTTTTCACGCAAACATCAATAAATTTGATGCAAATACGACCCTTTACAATGGCGAAAATGCTTTGGTTTTAGCGGACTGCGCTAAGCTCACTTATAAATCCGAAGTAGAAAATAAGGAGGCAATAACAGCAACCTGGAGATTTAAAGATTTCGCTTTTTTTCTGACAAAAGCACCGAAGCTTTTATTGCAGCAAACGATTCCATAATTATTGTGACCTTTAGAGGCACCGAAATCCTAAAGTTTGAGGATATCAAGGCAGACTGTAAGCTTAGGCTGGCGGAGACAGTGAGTACCGCGCTTCCCGGTAAAGTACATGCTGGCTTTAACGATGCCCTCCATGAAGTGTGGGGTGATATGCGCGTAACGCTTAAAAGATTTCAAGACAATAAACAATCGGTGTGGTTTTGTGGGCATAGTTTAGGGGGGCTCTCGCTGTTTTGGCTGTAGCCGAGTTTATCGGCAATGAAAAAGGTAATATTAACGGCCTTTACACAATAGGGCAGCCACGTGTTGGGAATTCCAAGTTTGCGGGGCAATTTGACGTTGCGGTAGGGGATAGATGTTTTCGATTTGTGAACAACAATGATTCCGTACCCCAATTGCCTTTTTGGGGGCCAACATCGACATACACTCATATCGGAGACCTTATTTATATCGACAGTGAAGGAAAATTTAACGATTCAATTTCATGGATGAAACTTATGTGGGATCGACTGAAAGGAGTCTCTGATAATATTGGCCAGTTAGGGTTCGATCATTTGAAAGACCACGGTGCAGAACTCTATGTCAGCTTTATTGCTAAAAATCGTTCGGTAACAACCAAGTGGTCATAACATGGGCATGCCATAAATATAAAATGATGTGTTGGATGATATTTTTCTAACAAAAATCATAAGTCTACAAAACCCCCAAGGAGGGTTATATGTCTAAGAATATTATTTTGCTTTCTGATGGTACCGCCAGTTCCAATATTAAAAACCGGGGCACCAACGTCTATAAATTATATGAAGCCATTGATTTTAATTCGTCTAAACCCAAGCAAGTGGCATTTTATGATGACGGTGTAGGTACCCAAGAATTTAAACCTTTAAAACTACTGGGTGGTGCATTTGGCTGGGGATTGGCTCGCAATGTAAGGCATCTGTATAAAGAATTAGTGCAAAGCTATAAACCTGGGGACAAGATTTACATGTTCGGTTTTAGCCGGGGTGCTTTCACGGTAAGAACCTTGGCTGGTTTTATCTGTAGTCAAGGTATTCTGGATAATAACGTCTATTGGGATGACGACTTGCTCGACAAAGCGGTCTTTCAAAGTTATCAAAATTACCGCTCAAAAAAATTGGCAGTTCTTGAAAAACTCCTTTATAAACCGCTTGAGAAAGAATTTAAGGTTTGTGAGTCCCCACCCTCAATTGAATTCATGGGCGTGTGGGATACCGTAGACGCAGTAGGATTGCCTGTCGACGAAGCGACGGACTTTTGGAATTATTTTATATTCCGTTTCAAATTTCCAGATCAAATTCTAAATCAACACGTCAAAAAAGCATACCATGCACTTGCTATTGATGAAGAGCGCCAGTCATATCACCCCTTACTGTGGGTAAACGATGCGCGTATCGAACAAGTCTGGTTTCCCGGCTCGCATGGCGACGTTGGTGGTGGTCGCCCACAGCAAGGCTTGTCATTGGTCGCGTTGGATTGGATGATGAGAAAAGCGGAAGATGCTGGACTTAAATTTACCGAGTACGATGTAAATTTTGTTAAAGATAGAAAATACATTTTTGACAAAATGCACGATGGCCGCGCCGGTATTGGGACTTTTTACCGCTACCTGCCAAGAAACATCACCAAATATTGTGATGAAAACTCGGTTAAAATCCCTAAAATCCATGAGTGTGCTTTTGAACGTATTGCCCAGGGGATTTTTGGTTATGCCCCAGTGAATATACCTAACACCTTTGAAGTTGTTGACGACCATGGAAACCATAAAAAATCTGAAGCTATTGCCAAGCTAGTAAATAATGCAATTGGTAATTTGACCCCCCCCTCCTTAATGGCTCAAGGTGCTACATCCATCGCGCAGCGTCGGATAATCTATATCGTATTATTGGTTTATTCGGCGATTACCTTGTACTGGTTAGTGCGAGACGATCTCGCCAATCCTGATGTTGGAGTATTCGGCACACTTAAAATCCTAGTTTCACCTGACGGTTTACTGGACAAGTTGTACTCGCTATTCTGGCATCACAAAATATTTGTGGTTGTTGGTGCAGCGATTTACGGATGCGGCTACTTCGTCCGTAAAAATATGGAGGGCATCTTCGCAGGGTTTTGGTCAAAACTTCGTTCTGATTTGGAGAAATTATTAAAGTAAGCATTTATAGCTTTGCCCGACAAACCTTGGCAACAAAGGACTGCTGCGTGGTGTGTTTTATAGCAGTGAGTAAGCTTTTCTGCCTTATTCACTGATGTTACGCACCGATAACGAACTAAGTAATAGCGTGCAACTGTTTTTAAAAGCCGTCATTCCGGCAGGGATTGCCGGAATCCAGACTCCATGGATGGCTCGGAGCTTGCCGTCCCTGGCACTGGATACCCGCTTCCCGGCGGGTATGACGCACTTTTTTGCTTCAGTTGCTAATCGCGTCCTCTAATTCAGATTTTAAATCAGTTATTCATTTTTACTTATCAATGACTTACGACACTTTTTTGCTTTGTAAGTTATTAATTCTTAGAGTCGCTGCGTAACATCAGTTATTCATTTGGATGGGATGACAGGACACTCCGTCTTAGCATGTTGGGCTATTTGGCTTTGTTGTGATGGGTTTCGCTGCGCTCTACCCATCTACATCTGCTCTTACTTCCGAAAAAATAAATTGATAATCAACGTAAAGATAATGCTCACGATTAACATTGATACAATCGGGATGAACACAAAACTGTTTTTATTCTGAATACGAATATCACCGGGCAACTTGCCAAACCAGTTAATTAGCCAAGGCGCATAACTGACCGCAAGCCCGATAATGACCAACACAACCCCAAGAACTGTAATAATTTTACCTGTTGTCACAACCTTTCCCCGTTAGTGAATTTAACCGTCATAATATGGGCAATCCTGCCTAATCTCATATTGTCTGATGATATTAACTATTCCCAAAGCTCGTCATTCCGGCAGGGATTGCCGGAATCCAGACTCCATGGACGGTTTTAGATTACCATCCATGGCGCTGGATACCCGCTTCCCGGCGGGTATGACGCACTTTTTTTCTTCAGTTGCTTATCAAGCTCTTTAATTCAGGTTTTAAATCAGTTATGCGTTTTTACTTAAATAGAGTATAGATCGATAGGATATGGCGGACAAAGAAATACGACACTACTTCCATTTCCAATAAAGATTGATAAAGTCCGCTTGATTTTTATTCAGGATGAAACGGGCAACAGTAAACTGATAGCCTGCAATTGGCAATTGTGTCTCGAATGAACGGGTATTGACCGAAACCTACAATTTAATTCAATTTTTCAATGACTGGTTCCGGTATGCATCTTTATTACTTGATGACACCTGGGCTATTCTCAACAGCATCCACAACACACAATGCCGTTAAATTCACAATTCGACGCACGGTGGCAGATTGCGTAAGAATATGCACCGGTCTTGCGCAACCGAGCAAGACCGGACCGATGGCGATACCATTTCCGGCCGCAACTTTGAGGAGATTGTAAGCGATGTTGGCGGCGTCAATATTGGGTAAAACCAGTAGATTGGCACTGCCTTGTAAGGGCGAGTCCGGCATCATCTGTTTCAATATGTCAAAATTCAATGCCGTATCACCGTGCATTTCACCGTCAATCTCCAAATCGGGGGCTTGCGCCTGAATGATGGCGAGGGTGTCCCGCATTTTTTGGGCAGATTCAGTGTTGCCAGAGCCAAAATTGGAATGGGATAGCAATGCAACTCGTGGGATTAAGCCGAAGCGTCGCAACTGTTCGGCGGCTAACAAGGTTATTTCGGCCAGTTGCTCCGCATTGGGATTTTCATTGATGTGGGTATCCACCAATGCAATCTGCCGATCGGTTAAAATCAATACGTTCATGGCGGCATAGACATTAACCCCGGTTCGCTTGCCAAGCACATGGTTAATATAATGCAGGTGTAGGCCGGGAGTACCGAAGGTGCCGCATATCATGCCATCGGCATCACCTTTATGGACCATCATGGCACCAATCAGGGTATGCCTACGACGCATTTCCAGTTTGGCGTATTGTTCGGTTACACCTCTACGTATGGTCATGTGCAAATAACTCTGCCAGTAATCCCGGTATCGTTCATCAAATTCAGGATTGACAATCTGAAAATCAATGCCGGCGCTAAGCCGTAAACCGAACTTTTTAATACGTTGCTCCAGAATAGCCGGACGACCTACCAAGATCGGGTTGGCAATTTTCTCATCGACAATGATTTGGAGCGCTCGCAGCACGCGTTCATCTTCTCCCTCTGCAAATACAATGCGTTTTTTGGCATCTGAAACATGCTTGGTCACATGGAAAATGGGCCGCATAAATGTACCACTGTGATAGGCAAATTGTTGAAGATGCTCGATATAGGCCTGCATATCTTGAATCGGGCGCGTCGCAACACCGGAGGTTTGTGCAGCTTCTGCGATGGCAGGCGCAATTTTGGTCATCAGCCTTGGATCGAACGGCTTCGGAATAAGGTAGTCTGGACCAAACGACAAATTGTCAGCCCCATAGGTTTCCGCCACAATATCAGATTGTTCTGCCTGCGCTAAATCCGCTATAGCTTGAACCGCGGCCATTTTCATCGCCAAGTTAACTGTGGTCGCTCCGCAATCCAGCGCACCCCTGAAGATGTAGGGGAAACATAAAACATTATTGACCTGATTGGGATAATCGGAACGACCGGTCGCGACAATCGCATCGTCCCTGACGGCCTTGATTTCTTCAGGCAGTATTTCAGGGGTAGGATTGGCTAAGGCAAAGATTAAGGGTAGATCGGCCATGCGTTTAACCATGTCTTGCTTTAACACGCCACCGGCCGACAAACCCAGAAAAATATCAGCGCCGGTTATCACTTCCGCTAAACTGCGGGCATCAGTTGCTTGCGCGAAACGGGCCTTATCGGGATCCATTAATTCTATGCGGCCTTGATAGACAACACCGGACAGATCCGTGACAAAAATATTCTTGATTGGAAACCCAAGATCCACGATTAAATTTAAACAGGCCAATGCGGCTGCACCGGCACCTGACACCACCAATTTACAGTGCTGGAGTTCTTTACCGACCACTTTCAAGCCATTTAACAGCGCCGCTGCGACGATGATGGCCGTACCATGCTGATCATCATGGAACACTGGTATGTTCATGCGTTCGCTGAGTTTGCGTTCGATATAAAAGCATTCCGGGGCCTTAATATCTTCCAAATTGATGCCACCAAAGGTGGGTTCTAAAGCGGCGATTAGGTCGCACAATTTGTCAGGGTCGGGTTCGTTAATCTCAAGATCAAACACATCGATACCCGCAAATTTTTTAAACAATACCGCCTTGCCTTCCATGACCGGCTTAGCGGCTAAGGGGCCAATGTTACCCAAACCCAGTACCGCCGACCCATTGGTTACGATGCCAACCAGATTGCCACGCGCGGTGTATTTGAATACGTTGGCCGCATCGCTAACGATTTCATCACATGCCGCCGCTACCCCAGGCGAATAGGCTAACGCCAGATCGCGCTGATTGGATAAATGCTTGGTGGGCGTAACACTAATTTTGCCGGGTGTCGGAAACTGGTGATATTCGAGGGCAGCTTCGCGTAATGACAGATAGTTTAGTTTGGTATCAATGGGTGATGTCATACTGCGTAGCATTCCTTATGGGTTGCTTAGTAAAGTTCTGATGATTTTCGCCGAAACCGGCCCTGCACAGGTTTTTCGTTAAATGGTAATGGCTTACTTCAAATAAATGGGTCTGAATAATCTGAAAATTTGATTCCATAGGCTGACAGGTTCGACTTTAAAATTAAACAGGTAAAACTTCTGTCGAAAGTGTTTTAGTCCTGCTCCTGCCACACCTTAATCAAAATAGTGAATAGCTCCAATTAAAGGTGTGCGTGGGTTTAATGACAATTTTATCGGGATTTTATCGAGCAAAGGGAGAAAACGGCCTTTAGCTTTAAAAGCGTGCATAAATTTACCTTCCTGCATAGCAGGTAATATTTTTGGGCCTATGCCCCCGCCGATAAAAATCCCGCCCGTGGCAAGTGACTTTAATGCCAAATTCCCTGTTTCAGCACCATAGAGTTCAACAAAAAGCCTGACTGCTTCTGCACATAAAGGATCTTGGCCTACAGTACCCAATCGGGAAATGACCGCATTCCTGTCAATGCCGCTATTGACATCAGGAACATCAGGGCAAGGCGGAGCAACGCCCTGGTCACAGAGAAAATCATACAGGTGGCTGAAACCGATACCCGATATGATGCGTTCACAACTGACATGATCAGGGTACAATTTTCTAAGATATGCCAATAGCTTGTCCTGTTGCACGTTTTGCGGGGCGAAATCACAGTGACCGCCTTCGGTAGCCATTGGATAATGTTTGCTGCCATCCCAATACAGGATAGCTTCGCCTAGGCCCGTTCCAGCGGCGATGACTGCGATGTTGCCTGCTTGAGCAGTTGCATTGGGATTTAACTCGACCAGATCGTGTTCGGGCAAATGTAACATGCCTAGAGCCATGGCCTCCAAGTCATTCAGGAGTTTTACCTGGCCTGTTCCCAAATTATTTTTAAGTTTTGTGGCATCCAGCAACCACGACAGGTTAGTCATTTGACAACGTTGGTTCACGACTGGGCCGGCTATGCCAAAACAGGCGGAAGCAATGTTAATGCCCGATGGCAGAAACCTATCCAAAATTTCATCAAATTCAACGAAGTCGTGACTTGCGAAGGTTTGTTCCTGAATGCAGGTTGCAAGACCGTCAGTCTCTTTGGCTAGTAGCGTTAAGACTGTCTTGGTTCCGCCTATGTCACCCGCCAAGATCATATTCGACCTCCTTTTTTTGAGGTATCTGTTTGTTATTATTGTCCAATAGGTGTATCAAGGCAACGGTGGCGTGATCCAGTGCCGTTCGTGAACAGAACGGTGTTAAACATATAACTCAACCGCTAAATGTTGAAAATGTTTATCAATCGTCAATACTTTTGCTTGATGACGTTGAGCAATAACAGCAATTAAAGCATCAGTTAAAGGCAAAGTAATCCCTTGGCTTCTAAGTTTTTGCAATAGCAATCCGGAATTTACCCAATCAAATTTTTGTTTTGGGAAAGACGTTACCGAATTTATCAAAAGATTAATCTGTTGTTGCTGTTTTTCAGTTTTAACGCCTTGTAGCAATTCGGCAATGATCACGCCTGTAATAGCTACTTGTTTATTTTCTATTAAAACAGCAACTTAATTTCCCAACTCACCTTCTTGGTAACGTAAAAAATCTATCCAGGCGCAACTGTCAACTAAAACCAAGCCTGCACTCATTTATTGATTTCCAATTCGCAATACTTGCCAGTTATCCGCAATATCAACTTGTCCACGCAACGCCAATAAATCTTGCTGTTGTTTTGCCTGCTGCAAATAGGCTTGGATAGCTTTATTAATAGCCTCGGATTCGTTTTCAGAATGCGTGTGAAACATCAAGTTTTTTAACTGCTGATCATCAATATTAACGGTTTTTTGCATGGCAGATCTCCTAAAAATAGCCTTTTATCTCTGCATCGTTCCCACGCTCTGGCGTAGAAATGCCGCTTGTGACGCTCTAGCGTCACACAACGCAGGAGCGTTGCTGGACGAATTCCCACGCTGGAGCGTGGGAACTATGGAAAAAAACGCCCCGCCTGCGCCGGAAAAAAAATAGTTAAATGGCTAAATAGTTAAAAAGCCCGAACACCACGCACTTTGAAGGACTTGAGCTTATCGTTGGTGCTCTGGAAGCCATTGGCGAAGTCGTGGAACCACGCGAGGGGGCTGCCGTTCTCCGTAGAACTCCAGTAGCCATTAACAGCAAAACCACCCACAACGTCTTTTTGCTCATATAATAAATTTAACTCAGCTTTTGAGGGTAGATACCAGTCGCCATAGCCGCCCTGATAATTTGCACAGAGTTGAGCGGCATAACTTCCCGCACCCTGGTCAATGATAATACGCTCGGTATTATAGTGTCCGGCATTAGCACCGTCTCTCACTGCGTTGGTAACTGTAAAACTGCCGTTGTACCATTGTATGCCTGCTCCTCCATCTTGGTCGGCTGTGGCGGCAATTAAACCATGTTGCCCTTCATCATCAACATCAAATACTATCCCACCACCATATACATCGCCTATGGCATGAACGGGAGCTGGCGTGCCTGCTGGGCCTGTTGCACCTGTTGCACCTGCGGGACTTGCTATGGCCCAGTGCACGGCACTTTCAGGTTTCCTACATGTCCCGTTTACGCCCACAATTCGGGTCACGCCCAACACATTACCCCTGCAGGCATGAATAACACTAGCGGAAGTGTTTCCCGCATGCGCTTCAGCCTTCGTTGTCATGCCCAATAGTGTCACTGCAAAAACCACTGCAAACCCTACCGCTCTCATAAAGTTAAATTGTTTCATGTTGCCCCAATCTTGCTTAGTAACGCGCATAAAATAAATTGAGCAACTAGCGTGTAAAGCGCTAAAGTTGAGGAGCTGAAACACTCCCGCAAACTTACGGAACGCTTACACCTTACTCAACATTCAGGTAATTATCAATAAAGTAAGGTATATGGAATGCCAAAAAACAGAATTTCCAGTAGGATTAACTTTTAGTATTTTTAACTGCCGTTTTCAGTTTATACACGCACATTAAAAATTTCAAGGGATTATTTTCAAGCACATGAGTTTGGCGGTTTACTACGCAAAACCGCCCACCATTTTTCATAAAATCAGCGGCTTAAAAAAATATCGCATCGCCATAACTGAAGAACCGATAAGTATATTGTAGCCAAGTAGGGTACACTGTGCATACCTTCTCGGAGGCTAAGGGCGGTTAAATGGTACGCACAGCGTACCTGCCTGGCTAACTTAAGAGCCACCAAACATGAGGAGTAACACCTCATCAACTTCCCGGCTTTCTAGGGTTATTTAGAACTTATTAAAAATAGCAGTTATTATGCCAATGTAAGTATGAACCGAGGCCATGCAAATTTTAAACTGCCGAATTGTTTTAACGGTGCGTTGATAAGTTTTGAAATATGAAGATTGCTTAAATTGGAACGATTCATGCTTTCGTAATTGGAGGCAGTTTACTGAAACGAAGCGGTTGCTGCAAAAAGCCAAACTAACCATCGGGCGAGGAAGAGATATTATGACTATTCGTGTCGCCATTCGTCACAAAACGACATATAACTTCGATAGGGCTGTATCCCTGTCGCCGCATGTATTCCGGTTACGTCCGGCGGTACATAGCCGAACTCCGATCAAGGCTTATACGTTACGCATTGAGCCGAAAAATCATTTTATCAACTGGCAACAAGACCCGTTTGGCAATATTCTGGCGCGCGTGGTGTTTCCTGGAAAATGCCGGAAACTCAGCGTTGAGGTTGAGGTCATCGCCGATATGACAGTGCTTAATCCCTTTGATTTTTTTGTCGAGGATTATGCCGAGAACTATCCATTCAACTACGATCCACTAACGCTCAAGGAACTGCAACCCTATCTTGAAATAGCTGAAAAAGGTCTTTTATTAAAACATTGGGTAAAAGATTTCGATACCGGCAAGCGGCCTATCAATGATTTTCTGGTCGATATCAATCGCAAGGTTTTTGCGGCCATCGGCTATAACATTCGCATGGAAGTTGGCATACAAAGCTGTGAAGAGACGCTGAGAAAACGCAGTGGTTCCTGCCGGGATTCGGCATGGTTATTGGTGCAGATACTCCGTCATCTTGGGCTGGCCGCCCGTTTCGTATCCGGTTACCTGGTACAATTGACTGCCGATATAAAGGCGCTAGACGGGCCATCAGGCCCTGAGCACGATTTCACCGATTTACATGCGTGGGCGGAAGTTTACATACCCGGGGCAGGCTGGATAGGGCTTGATCCCACCTCGGGATTATTGGCGGGCGAGGGACATATTCCACTGGCTTGCACGCCCGATCCGGCCAGTGCCGCTCCTGTTACCGGCGGCATTGATGAATGTGAAGTGAAATTTGGATTCAGCAATGCCGTGGAACGCTTGCACGAAGACCCTCGTGTCACCAAGCCTTATACCGATGAACAGTGGTTTCACATTGATGCGCTGGGGCAGGCGGTTGACAAACAGTTGTCTGAGGAAGATGTCCGGCTGACAATGGGCGGTGAACCTACCTTTGTTTCTATTGATGATATGGAAGGCGCTGAATGGAACACGCACGCTGATGGTGCAAATAAGCGTGAACGCGCACAACAATTGACCATACGCTTACGCGATGTGTTTACAAAAGGGGCAATGCTGCATTATGGACAAGGTAAATGGTATCCGGGCGAACCTTTGCCACGTTGGCAATATGGCTTTTTTTGGCGTAAGGATGGCACATCAGTCTGGCGTAATCCGGCGTTGCTTGCCGATATTACCAAAGATTATGGTCATACAGTCAAACAGGCGCAAAAATTTATTCAGCAGCTAAGCCAGCGTTTAGGTATTCAAACCCGATATATAACCATGGCTTTTGAAGATAGGTTTTATTATCTCTGGCAAGAAGGCAGCTTGCCCGAAAATATTAATCCTTTAAAAAGCAATCTAAACGACCCGATAGAACGCAAGACCTTAACCAAATTATTGGATACGGGTTTAGATCAGCCTGTGGGTTTTACTTTACCGATTAAGTGGAATTGGTTAGGTCAATGCTGGAAAAGTGGCCCCTGGAATTTCCGACGCGGCGCGATGTTCCTGATTCCAGGCAACTCACCCATGGGTATGCGTTTACCGTTAGCCAGCCTGCCCTGGGTTGCGCCTGATAAACGTGATACCCAGGAACCACAAAGCCTGTTTGCGGACTTGCCGGAATTGGAAGATTATTATGGTGAGGTGACACGCCGCTACAGCCACATCGAAACCAAAACCATTGACCATCCAGACGTTATTGAACAGGAATCAGGGGATGATGACGCCATAGAGATCGAAGTGCCGCATACCGCGCTGTGTGTCGAGGCCAGGGAAGGTCGGCTTTACATCTTCATGCCGCCGTTGACATTGCTGGAACATTATCTTGATCTGGTCGCGACTATTGAAGCCACTGCCGAAAGCCTGGCGATGCCCGTCGTGTTGGAGGGTTATGAGCCGCCTCGCGATTACCGCATTGAACGATTAATGGTCACGCCGGATCCCGGCGTGATTGAAGTGAACATCCATCCATCCAAAACCTGGCAGGAATTGGTGGAAAAAACCACCATTCTTTATGAACAGGCGCACCAAACTAGGCTGGGCACCGAAAAATTCATGCAGGATGGTCGGCATACCGGTACTGGGGGCGGCAACCATATCACTATGGGTGCGGAAATGCCGGCCGACAGCCCCTTGCTGCGCCGGCCTGATTTACTGCGCAGCCTGATTACTTACTGGCAGCATCACCCCGGCTTGTCTTATTTGTTTTCAGGCATGTTTATCGGCCCTACCAGTCAAGCGCCGCGTGTCGATGAAGGCCAGGATGAAAAACTCTATGAGCTGGAAATCGCCTTTCAACAAATACCTGAAGGCGAAGTCCCCGAACCTTGGCTGGTTGATCGCTTGCTGCGCCATTTGCTGACTGACATAACCGGTAACACTCATCGTTCTGAGTTCTGCATTGATAAACTCTACTCGCCTGACAGTTCAACCGGAAGGCTCGGCATTCTCGAACTGCGATCCTTTGAAATGCCCCCCCATGCACGCATGTCGCTGGTACAAACGCTATTATTGCGCTCCCTGATTGCCTGGTTCTGGCGTGAGCCGTACAAGCACGATCTGGTGCGCTGGGGAACTGAACTGCATGACCGTTTTATGCTGCCGCATTATGTCCGCGAAGATATGAAACAGGTGACCAAAGACTTACAGCGGGCTGGTTTCAGTTTTGAAATGGAATGGCTGGATCCGTTTTTCGAATTCCGTTTCCCCCGTTACGGCAATACCCTGGTTGACGGTATCGATATGGAACTGCGTTTTGCGATTGAACCCTGGCATGTATTGGGTGAAGAGGTCAGCAGTACCGGCACTGCGCGTTATGTAGACTCATCGGTTGAGCGTCTGCAGGTATTGGTGACCGGATATACCGAGGGACGTTATGTCATAAGTTGTAACGGCAGGCGCTTGCCCATGCGCAACACCGGACGTAAAGGTGAATTTGTTGCCGGTGTGCGTTATCGGGCATGGCAACCGCCTTCGGCATTACATCCCACAATTGCGCCACATACCCCACTGATTTTTGACATAATCGATAGCTGGAATGGCCATTCAGTGGGGGGCTGCACCTATTATGTCGCCCATCCTGGTGGCCGTAGCTACGATGATTTCCCCGTTAATGATTACGCCGCAGAAACCCGGCGCATGACACGTTTTTGGGATTACGGGCATACGCCGGGGGTTATCATTCGCCCACCGCTGGCCATGACTCTAGTTGCAGCTTCAGATAAACCGCTGCTGGAAAGATTTAACATTACGGATGCAGCGCCCAGGGCTATGGCTCCGCCTGCTGAAGAGTTAAGTGAAGAATATCCGTTTACCCTGGATTTACGTCATCAGAATCGTTAATTGTAGGTGCAGATTTATCCGCATAGTTTTGCAGAGGCAGAATAGTGCTACCCATCCTGCCTCTCTACGCTTTAATTTTGGAGATTGATACAAATGACCGATAAATTAAAACTGCTGACCCCGGCAACATTGGCACTGGATAATAAAACTTACTCATTGCCGACTTACGAAGGTGTTGAGGGCGAGAAAGCGATTGATATCACCAAGCTACGCAGCCAGACTGGCTATGTGACACTAGATGACGGGTATGGAAATACTGGGGCTTGTGAAAGCGCCATTACCTATATCGATGGAGAAAAAGGCATCCTCCATTATCGCGGCTATCCTATTGAAGAACTGGCCGAAAACTCCCGTTTTACCGAAGTAGCCTATTTATTGCTGCATGGTGAGTTACCAAACAACGGGCAATTATCGCAATTTTTAACCCATCTTAATGAATCATCAATTATTCATGAAGACATGCACCATTTTTTTAACGGTTTCCCTCGTGGTTCTCACCCTATGGGCATTCTTGCCACTATGGTTGCATCCTTATCCACATTTTATCCGGTTCCCGATCATCTCGACGAAGCAACCGAAGTCCAAATTGTTGCCAACCTGATTTCCCAGGTGCGCACCATCGCGGCATTTTCTTATAAAAAATCCATTGGTGAACCACTGGTTTATCCTTCCTACAAACTTAAATATGTGCGTAACTTTCTCACGATGATGTTTGCGTCCCCAGTGCGTGATTATCAATTGGATGAAGATATTGTGCGGGCTATTGATATGTTTCTGATCCTCCATGCCGACCATGAACAAAACTGTAGCACGTCTTCGGTCCGTACCGCAGGTTCCAGTCTGGCCAATGTTTATGCCGTTGCTTCGGCGGGTATTTCCGCGCTATGGGGGCCTAGACACGGCGGTGCTAATCAACAAGTGATACAGATGCTTGAGCAGATAAACGCCGAAGGGGGTGATGGCATCGAGTTTATTAATCAGGCCAAAGACAAGAATTTAGCTAGCCGCCTGATGGGTTTTGGCCATCGGGTTTATAAGAATTTCGACCCACGCGCCATGGTATTAAAAAAGCATTGCGACAAATTGTTGAACAAACCCGGCATTTCAGACCCGTTATTCGATATTGCCCGGCGTTTGGAAGAAATCGCGTTGAAAGACGACTACTTCATTTCCAGAAAACTGTATCCCAATGTCGATTTTTACTCTGGCTTGATCCTCCGCGCCGCCGGGATACCCACTAATATGTTTACCGTTTTGTTTGCCATTGGCCGTATGCCCGGATGGTTAGCGCATTGGCGCGAAATGATTCATGGTGAAACGGTCACTATTTACCGGCCCCGCCAGATTTATGTCGGGGAACCATTGCGCCATTATCAGGACATTGACAATCGGACATGAAAAGCAACTGCGGCGTGATAGGCAATTTTTCGGTGTCTCACACCCCTTTCTGCCGGTGAAGGTTTAACAAGCTGACAATGAACAAAAAATTGGAATAACTCGTGCCTGATGCCAACAGCCCAGCCAACGATATTGGCACGCAATATTACGCAACCCAACTCGGCATCTACGATGAGATGTACGCGACTGAAAATAAAGCGTTACCTTATTGGGAGCGCTTTATGGGGGCGCTTGAAGCCATGGGCAGTGAGAAACTTGAGCTACGTCGCCATGAAGCCCAACGCTTATTGCGTGAAAACGGTGTTACCTACAATGTTTATGGAGATGCGCAAAAACTGACCCGGCCCTGGCTGCTTGATCCTGTCCCCTTATTGATTAGCAGCGAAGAATGGCTGGTTATTGAAGCAGGCCTTAAGCAACGGGCTGAACTGCTTAACCTGATCCTTAAAGACATTTATGGCAAACAAAGCCTGCTGAAAAAAGGCTTGTTGCCTAGTGACTTGATTTTTGGTCATGATGGTTTTTTGCATCCCTGTGCCGATGCATTGCAAAACCAGCAGCGACATCTGACACTTTATTCAGCGAATCTTGCCCGTGGCCCCAACGGGCGTATGTGGGTACTGGATGACCGTACCCAGGCGCCTTCCGGTTCGGGATATGCCTTAGAAAACCGGACAGTGATGACGCGGGTCCTGCCTGATATTTTGCGTGAAACACAGGTGCATCGCTTATCCGGTTTCTTTAAGGCGATGGGTAAGGGACTCGCTGAGATTGCGCCGCATAATAAAGAAGATCCCCGTATAGTCATACTCACGCCGGGGCCACTCAATGAAACTTATTTTGAACATGCCTATTTAGCGGCTCATCTTGGTTTTACCCTGTCCCAGGGAGGGGACCTGACGGTACGTGACGGTCGTGTATGGCTTAAATCATTGTCGGGACTGCAAGCTGTCGATGTTATTTTACGCCGCGTTGATGATTCTTTCTGCGATCCTTTGGAATTCCGCAGTGACTCGCAGCTGGGTGTGGCAGGACTACTGGAAATTGTCCGGCGCGGCAATGTCGCGGTTGCCAATCCTTTAGGCAGCAGTATTCTGGAAAATCCCGGCTTGCTGGCATTTTTGCCCAGATTAGCCCAGTATTTTTTAAATCAGGAACTTAAGCTGTCCTCGGTGGCGACCTGGTGGTGCGGCCAGCGTCGTGAGCGCGATTTTGTCCTGCAAAATCTTGATAGCCTGGTCATTAAGCCCATTAATCGTAGCCTGGGTAATCATGCCATATTTGTCGGCGTTTTAAGCAGTACAGAAAAAGAACATCTACGCAGCCAAATTTTAGCTAAACCACACTTGTTCGTAGGCCAGGAACAAATCAGTTTCTCCACACTACCGGCATTTATCGACAATCATATCGAACCGCGCAATGCCGTTTTACGCAACTTTGCCGTCGCCAGTGGGGACGGTTATGTGGTGATGCCAGGAGGGCTTACCCGTGTTGCCCGCCAAAAAGATAATTTTATCGTTTCCAACCAGGCAGGCGGAATCAGTAAGGACACCTGGGTATTGGCTTCTGAACCTAGTATGTCGGCCAGTTCATGGCCCCAACCCGTCCGTAATCAACTGAATGATGCGGTCACCGAACCACTGACCAGCCACGCTGCCGACAATCTATTTTGGGTGGGTCGGCAACTGGAGCGCATTGAAGCGTCAACCCGGCTGTTGCGGACCGTATTGCTAAAATTAAGGGAAACATTTGAATTCAAAGATCCCGTTGACAATGGATGCCTAACGGTTTTACTGCGCACCCTGACCCAGGTCACCGGCACTTATCCGGGTTTTGTAAAAGGCGATGCACAACTCTTGAAAACACCGGAGGCCGAGCTGCTATCACTGGCAAAAGACAGCCATCGCAGGGGTTCCCTGACGGCGAATATCCATGCCTTTGTGCAAGCAGCATTCAACATTCGCGACTTGTGGTCACACGATACCTGGCGCAGTGTCGATAATATTCGACGCCGATGGCAGCAACGGGTCATCAATAATGAAATCAATGCCGAACAGTTACAGATTCATCTGGATGACCTGATTACCGGCATCGTCGCATTTACCGGCTTAACCAATGAGAATATGACACGTGAAGCAGCTTGGTTGATGTTGGACAGCGGGCGACGGCTGGAACGTGCGCTGGCGCTTATTGCCTTGCTACGCTCAACATTGGCGCTACGGCACGAGGATGCTTTGCAAAATCAGGTGCTTGAGGCTGTCTTGGTTTCAACTGACAGCTTAACCATTTACCAGCGCCGTTACCGGGCCTTTATCCAGTTGCCAATGGTGCTGGAATTATTGTTACTTGATGAAACTCATCCCCGCTCGGTTGCCTACCAACTGCACCAGTTATCTATCCATATGAGTGCTTTGCCGCGAGGAAAAAACCAAAGCCACCTAAGCGAAGAGGAGCGTCTAATCTTAAAAGCTCACACAGGCCTACGCCTATGCAGTGCACTTGAATTAACCCAAGTTAATGAAAATGAAGGTGTCTATGCTAATTTGGAGCATGTTCTATCGAGTACTGCCGGTTTGTTATGGCGAATTGCAGAAGTTATCTCAGAGTCCTATTTTAGCCACTCTCAGGCTTCACAGCTTATGATAATAAAAGCGTCCGAGGATGACCTGTGAAATACCGAATTACTCACACCACACACTATCATTACAGCCAATCGGTTGGGCTATGCCAAAATGAAGCCAGATTACTGCCACGCAATTTCTGGCGTCAACACTGTGACAACAACCGCTTTGACATTAGGCCGATACCTATGGATTTTCGTGAGCGGGTCGATTTTTTAGGCAACCGTGTGACCTATTTTGCTATTCAACAACCCCACACTGAACTCATGGTCACCGCCATCAGCGAAGTGACAATCTTTCCCAAACAAAACACGCTGGATTTGTTTAACCCGATGACCTGGGAGCAGGTGCGCAGCCTGTTACAAGAAGCACCTTGGCAAGGCCAGTCACAGGGCCAGCAAGGCCAAAGCCAAATGCAGGATCAGGGTCTCGAAATACTGGATGCCCGGCAATACGTCCTTGACTCGCCAATGGTGACCATTACACCTGAACTTGCCGACTACGCACAAAGTTCATTCCTGCCCAATCGACCGCTGGTGGATGTCGTGCATGATTTAATGGTGCGTATTTACCAAGACTTCACCTATGATCCGACATTTACCACGATTGCCACCCCTTTATCCGAAGTTCTTAGCTTTCGTCGAGGCGTCTGTCAGGATTTTGCGCATCTGGCCATTGGTTGTTTGCGTGCATACGGAATAGCCGTACGCTACATCAGCGGTTATGTTGAAACTTTGCCTGAACCTGGCACACAGCGGCTGGTAGGTGCAGATGCCTCACATGCCTGGTTTTCAGTGTACATTCCCAGTATTGGCTGGCTGGATTTTGATCCAACCAATAATACCGTGCCACTAGACCAGCATATCACGTTGGCTTGGGGACGTGATTATTCCGATGTGACGCCGCTTAAAGGCATTGCTTATGGCGGCGGTCAGCATACGCTGTCGGTATCGGTGGATGTATTGAGGGTGGAATAAGGCACAAGGCTAAAGGCTAAAGGGCGGCCTGTTTAAAGATTGGTTTTTTCGCCTTTTGCCTTGCGCCTTTCACCTCATTAAATCAATTTTTAACTTAATGGAGTTTGTATGGTTTCTATTCATCTGATCGGCGGCGAAAAAGGCGGCGTGGGCAAATCTGTTGTTGCGCGTCTACTTGCGCAATACATGATTGACCATGAAATACCCTTTATCGGTTTTGATACCGATAGATCCCATGGTTCGCTGCTGCACTTTTACAGCGGCTATGCCTCACCTACAGTTATCGACAATTACTAAAGCCTGGATACCATTATAGAGACTGCTTCAGCACAGCCGGAACATCGCATTCTGGGTTGATCTTGCTGCACAAACCCATTATCCATTGGCGTTGTGGATAGAAGAATCGGGCGTACTGGAATTGGCGGAAGAGCTGGGAATTTCTATCTGCTATTGGAATGTCATGGATTCAGGTAAGGATTGTGTGGATTTGCTGAGCAAATTGCTCGACCAATTCGGCTCCCGGCTTAATTATGTCCTGGTGCAGAACCAGCTTCGTGACGATAACTTTAATATCCCGGAATTTTCGGGTGCCAATGACTGGGCGTTGGATTTGAATGCCAGGGTCATTACGCTAAAACGTCTTCATGCGCCGGTAATGACCAAGATTGACAGTAACAGCTACAGTTTTTGGGCGGCAATAAACAAAGATGCCGATAGCCTCAATGCCTTGGGTTTATTGGAAAGACAACGGGTTAAAATCTGGCTAAACCATGCTTATAGAGAAATTGATACGCTCGATGTTTGAAGCGTTTCATTGTGGAAAATATAGATTGTCGGGTTAGCAATAGTTGTCGGATTACGCTAACGCGAAACCGCCACCTAAATATTAATACCAGAAAACAGCTTATTTAAAGCAATCATGGGTTATTTACACAGGGCCTATCCACATGAAATTGAGGGTTAGTTGTAATCTCCGTTTCCAGATAGTTGAAACGAGCGTTTTAATTTTAATGCTGCGCCCATTCAGAGGTAGTCAGCAATGGATTAACCGCGAGGTTTATACTATATATCCTGCTATACGGTTGATAGAAAGTACCGACAGCTTTGGCAATTCGTGTCAGCATCTTCTTGCACCTGTCGGAAATTTTTCGATCCAAACCTCGGCTGAGGTCATGGTTACTGACAGTGTTGATGTTGCACCGGGGGCATATTTCGTTGAAATTCAACATCTTTCTAACGAAGTGCTGCCTTTTCTGTTACCCAGCCGTTATTGTGAATCTGACCGATTTGGAGATCTTGCCAGAGAAATAACCTTCGATGCCCTGCCGGGTTACGATCAAGTCAGCAAAATTACTGATTGGGTTCGCAATTCTATACAATATTTACCGGGCTCCAGTGAATTTCCACTCTCAGCTGTTGAAGTACATAATCGTGGCAATGGCGTGTGTAGAGACCTTGCTCAACTCGCCATAGCGCTCTGCCGCAGCATCAGCATACCCGCGCGATTGGTCGTCGGTTACCTGCATAATCTGCAACCTATGGATTTGCATGCCTGGTTTGAGGCCTATGTTGGCGATCGCTGGTATACATTCGACCCCACACAAAGTGACTTACGTGGCAGCAGAGTGATTATTGCTTTTGGACGCGATGCTGCGGATGTTTCCGTATTTCATCAGTTCGGTTCAGGCTGTCTAATGAACAGTATGGACGTTCGAGTTGATTTACTGGATAATTCAACCTTCATAAAGCGATAACAACAACTAAACGTTCATGTCTTATTGTATTGCAGCTTCTATCAACGAAGGACTTATTCTGGTTTCTGATTCAAGAACCAATGCCGGTATTGATAATGTCAGCACCCATGGCAAAATGCATGCGTTTGCTACCGCTAATGACCGTAAAATTGTTTTGCTGTGCGCAGGGAACCTTGCAACGACTCAAGCCGTTTTAGAGCAATTGCACCGCGATAAAATCAAGAACGCCCAGACCAACTTGAATACCGTGGAATGCTTATCCGAAGCAGCCTCCTATTTAGGGCATGTGAGCCTGGAAAAACAAAAACAGCATATGGATACCGAAGGACAATCCGCCTTTCACCCATCTGCAAGTTTTATTTTAGCCGGGCAAATTGGCACTGAGCCGCATGGGGCTTATATGGTTTATGCGGAAGGCAACAGCATAACAAGTTCTGCTAATACCCCTTTTTTACAAATTGGTGAAAGTAAATACGGCAAGCCCATACTGGATCGGTTTCTTAAATTGAACACTTCAATAGACGAAGCCGCACGTTGTTGCCTGGTGTCAATGGACTCTACCATACGCAGTAATGCCAGTGTCGGGCCGCCAGTAGAAATGCTGATTTACCGCAAAGACAGCTTTAGTTTTGATGAATATTATTGTTTTGACGACGACGATAATTATTTGCAGCAACTAAGGCGTAGTTGGGAAGCGAAGCTGCGCGAAGCGGTTGCA
>NZ_JBKKBJ010000086.1:0-21967 GCF_046714055.1 Methyloglobulus sp.
CTCAAAATAAAAAGCCCCCGTTGGCTTTTCAACCTCGTGAGGGCTTGGGTCGCTTGAAGGCGGAGCCTACGGAATAACGTTCCATTGGTATGAAAAGCAAAGCAATAGGCTATAGTTGGTTACACTAAACTTATTACCCCAAAAATAAAAAAGGGCAACCTAAGTTGCCCCTTATATTCGGTGAGGTCGTCTTTCGACTTCCCCTTGTTACCGATAGCCCCCACCATCGGAATACCTGATACTGTTCTATTGTACATCAATAACTCTGGAGAGCAAGTATGCGTTATCGTGTTGGTTTAGATGTAGGCACAGCGTCACTGGGTGTGGCTGCAATGTTGTTGGATAACGACAAGCAGCCCACGGATTTGGTTTGGAAACACGTCCAAATTTTCGATGAACCTCTGGAAAAAAGCCAAGCAGGGCTGAAATCTAAACAAGCAGGTCGCCGGGCGTTGCACGTATGCAACGACGGCAGATTGATAGGCGCAAAGGTAGAATCAAGCAAATAGCCGCGCATTATCCATGATAACGGCTTGATTAGCTATTCAAACGGATGTCGAAGTTGTCTGGAAAGGCAATGGCGATAGCCTTGCCTGGCTAAATTCACTCGTCTTTTCCTAGTTTCTTGGATGGTAGTTCTTTAATAATTCGGTCGAAGTCGCTGTCTTCATGGTCATGCTGGCGAATCCGGTTTAAGCTGAATTTTTCATATTCGCTTTCAGCCCAGTCTTTTGCCATGTCATGAGAGATTTTTCCGGCATGGTTCAAAATATCGCGCTCGTTCAACGTCATAAAGTCATCGAGTTTTTTGATCCAATCGGCCATAATCATTGGAATGCGGCGCATAGCCTGACCTTCGGCAAAAATCAGGTATTGTTCCACCAGATTATTCAACGCCAAAAATTCATCCTCGTTGAGATAATTCTTGGCAATCGCCACATCCTGTTTACGCACTTTCGTACCGCGCCAGTTGCTTAAACCCATATTCGGTTTATCACTATCGGCGCGGCCGTGGATGATTTCCGCCGCCGTTTTGCCCGTGATAGCCCAGTGCATTTTATTCTGTACGGTTTTGAAAAAATCCAGGCTGATTTGCAACGTCGGGTCGTAATCGATGCTGGTGGCGTAAATATCGGTGATTTTTTGATAGAAACGCCGCTCGGATGTGCGAATATCCTGAATGCGGCGGATCAGTTCATCGAAATAATCGAAGGGTTGATCCGGGTTTTTCAATCGTTCATCGTCCAGAACAAAACCTTTGACGATATATTCCTTCAGGGTTTGCGTCGCCCAGATACGAAACCGCGTTGCTACATGGCTTTTTACCCGGTAGCCCACGGAGATAATCATGTCGAGGTTGTAATGATCCAGTAAACGTTTAATCTCACGCGCCCCCTCCTTGCGAACTGTCAAGTATTTCTTGACAGTTGCCTCCGGTGTAAGCTCGCCTTCCTCATAAATATTTTGGATGTGAAGGCTGATATTTTGCTTAGTCGTCTGAAACAAATCAGCCATCTGCTGCTGCGTCAGCCAAACGGTTTCCTGTTCCAGACGCACGTCGATTTTGATTTGACCGTCCTCGACCTGGTAAACCAGAAATTGGCTGTTTTCAGGCGCAGTCTTTTTTTTCATGATTGCTCCGCAGCTTTAATCAATAGCTGTACTTGGCAATCCCAATACATCTTGATTGAACAAACGCAAAGCATCTTGTTCTTTGGTAAAAGCGGTGTAGCGCAGTTCATTGGCGCGAAGCACGAGGCTGTTGATTTCGTGCATGAGAGCTACGTCAGCAAGCAGGGGAACGGGGACTTCAGCGAGTTGGTACTGGTCAATTTCAAACACGACTGCACCATAGGTGTGGCGGCGTATCAGCGGTAACGCCCATTCAGAACTCAGCCACGCATACAAATAACCTGCCCACTCTGCGCTGGCGGGTACGGCTCTGAGTATATGCTGACTACCCGCCCAGCCTTGCCAATGCCTAGGCACAATATTCACTTTGCCTATCGTGCCGCTGCATGTAATCAAAATCATATTTTCGTCTAGCGTCAATTGTTCGGCAATGCGTTCGCCGTGATGCTTGAGGGAAAGATATTTTTCACCGCGTGGGTCGAGTTCCAGAATTTCCTTACCACCAAGAAACGGTATGCCTTGCTGCTCATCGACATAAACCCGTTTGAAACGCCCAGCTAAAATAATTTTTTGAGTAATTCGCTTATCGCCTAATGTTAAAACTTGCGCGGCATGTTGGTGTAAGTGTTGGGTGATTGCTTGTGCTAACGGGTTGTGATAATTGGCTTCAAGGCGGCGGTTTAAATCTGCGACATTCACGCTGAAACAGCGTAGCCCATTGTCACCGTTTGCTGGTGGATTCAACTCTTCAACCGCTGGCAGTTTTAGCGCGGCTTGCAACTTGGCGTGGGCTTGTTCAATCAGGGCGTTTGATTCATCACGCAACTGAAAGGATTCTGTAACGGATTGATGGATGTGGGTTTTACGTAATGCTGGCGCGTCTGGAATCGGTATATCGAGCAAATGAGCGGGTTCAATGTGTTGAATTACCGCACCGTAATTTGAAGATTGTAGAATGGCTCGACCAGAACTACTTTTCAGGTAAATATAGATGTAGCCAAGATTATGAGGTTGTTTTGGCAGAAGGCGAATCACGTCATCTGAAAAAATACCACCGATTAATGTTTTGCTGGCAATAGTGCAATTGCCTATTGTTCCAGAGCGGGTAATAAGTAAGGTATTTTCTTTAATCCTTAACGCATCAAGCTCTTTAATGTTTTTGACCGCTAAAAATTTAGTTGCAGTTGGCGCAAGTTCGTTGAGTTGTGAAGGTAAGAAAAACTTTTCGCCATATTGTTTTGATACGTAAGTACGTTTGAAACGACCAGGATAAGCACATTCATTTGTCAATTCAGCAAGCAGTATCACGCCATATTTACATTGATTGACCAATTGTTTAGCTTTTTGCGCCTCTGTCGCATAAACGCTCGCGTCCAGCCTTAAGCCGCTTTCAACAAGGCTTTGCACTGGCAAACTCACCCAGCCAAAAGACTGCGGCTTGCTGGGTGCGTCCCAAGTGACGGGAGCTTGATAAGCTGTCGTAGCTACCATGCAATACCTTCATTGCGTTTCCATTTCGCAAACACAGTAGGAACGGCGCGGGTTTGGTCATCGGATACTTTTTCAAGACGTTTGGCGGATTTTACGGTCGTTTGTCCGTCTGCGGTTTTGTCCAGTTCGGTCACGGTTTCATTGACTTCAATGAGTATTTCCGCCCCGTGTTCGTCACGTTGATAAAGATTGTTACCGCGTTTGTCGTGACCGACTTTATCAATCACCGCCATGAAAATATTGTAAGGTCGCAGTACGCGGGTGCGTTGCTCCTCGGTTTTTTCTTCCAGGGTTTTCTTTTGCAATATTAAAATGGACGTTTGCGGGCCTGTGTGCGGCTGAAAGGTGTCACCGTCTAAGTCGAGACTGGCAATTATCTTAGCTTCGCCCAATAGCCATTGGCGAATATACCCCAAACCCGGTGAGCCAAGAATAGAGTCGGGCAAGACAATCGCCATGCGTCCGCCGGGTTTGAGCAGTTGCAAACAACGTTCAATAAATAGTTGCTCAGGGGGCGAAGCAGAAAACACGGTTTTCTTTTTCCATTCGCCGTTTTTGGTTTTTTTGGGGCTTTCCCAACCATGCCCAATAGCGTACTGGTCAAGCATATATTCTTCTTTAATGACGATTTTGCTGCCAAACGGCGGATTAGTGATAATGACATCAAATAATCCAATGCTGTCTTTATTGCTTAGTTCGGCGGGGTTTATTTTCAGCGACTTAGCAAGTGATTCTTTAAAACTGGCTTCCCATAAATGCGGCGGCAATAACGAATCAGTGCGGAGAATGTTGCCGCTGCCGTCGTTGTTCATGACCATGTTCATTTTTGTGGCTTTAACCAATTCAGGGGCAATGTCAAAACCGAAAAACGAGCTTTCGGCCATTTCACTAATACGGCTTTGCAGGGCTTTCTTTTCGTCGTCGTTCCATTCGTTTTCTGGTTTACCCAAATCCTTTGCCCAGTCTTGCTTCAGTTGTGCAATAACATGGTTCATGGCAGTAACAAGGAATCCTCCCGTTCCACAGGCTGGGTCCAATATTTTTTCGTCCAGTTTTGGGTTGAGCATGGTAACCGCCATGTGCATAACATTACGCGGCGTGAAGAACTGCCCTCTATCGCCCTTTAGGTTGGAGCCGACAATTTCTTCATAAGCATGACCTTTGAGGTCAATGTCAGTCGATAAAAAACTGTAGCCTTGTAATTCAGCCACTATTTGTGCAAGGCTGCGCGGTGACAGTTTGATTCCTTCGTTGCTGTCGAAAATCTGGTTGAATTTGCTTTTTACGCGCTTGAAGATGGCTTCAATACGCTGTTTGCAAGCAATCTGCCCATCAATCGAAATGCGTTCGTTGGAAGCGACATAAAACTCAAGCGGTTTGGGAATGTTGCGTTCGTCTTCAATTTTGCAAAAGATGATTTTCAGAAACTCGAAAAAGGCGTTTTCTTTGTTAAAGCCGTCATTAACATGAATGGCTTCATGGCTACGGCGAAAGGCTAAAAATAAATTATCACCGTCTGCGCGTACTAGTTTGTTACGTTTTGGGCGGTCAATGTCTTCGGTAGAGCCTGACACATCGGGAATATCGTTGAATTCTATGAATTCAGCTTGTCCGGCGGTGTTTTTTATCCTACGCCATACTTGCCTTTGTTTGCCGTTTGTCCATAAGCCCCATTCGCAGTTAAGGCAAGCAGACATATAGCTTTTGAGTTGTTCAATACCGTCTTTTTTGTCCGACGGTGATACATTTTCTTTTTTGCATTCTACGATAACGTGAATGTTTTCTTGTGTTTGTGGGAGTTTTTCCAGATAAATGACGACATCGGCACGGGGTTTATTGCTACCTAGCTGTAAGGTCACTTCAACGCCGATCCGTTCACGCGGGTATTTCAATTCATTAACCAGGCGTTTTTCCAAGTTTTGGCGCACATATTCTTCGGGTGAGTCGTTTCTAAAATTGCCGCTAATAAAGTCGCAAATTTTGCCTTCGGGGATAGTTAAATAGTGTGGTTCGTTCATAAAGTTGAATAGGGCATCATCAAATTACGCTGGGCAAAGTTAAGGCTGTCGGTTTTGTAGTTGCAACAAACTGACATCTAGGTGTTATTGTAGTTGGGGTTGTTGCAAGTATAATGCAAATCAATACCTTAAACCACTTTAAGCAGGATTTTGCTTTATTTTCGCATTCCCACGCGCTGCGTGGGAATGCGAAACCGTACCGCTTTGTAATCGAGCGGCATGTGACACCAGGTAACACAGGTGATTTTGATGGTACGGCCCGTAAACAACTGCTCGGCTTCGTACAGCAGGCAATCAAACTGAATGGCGCGGGCTATCGCCTGCCTTCTGCCATCAATGAGAGCATTGCCAGCTTTGTGCGGGTCTTGGATGGCCGGACGGAACACCTACATTTGCCGCAGGATGTGCTGCCGCCGAAGGACAGCCCTGAATCATGGGCGTAAATGGCTGGCGTGTCATGTGGGTAATCTGCGTGTATGACTGTCCGATGACCGATGCCGAAAAACGGCACGATTACACCGTGTTCCGCCGTTGTTTGCTGCAAGAAAACTTTGTGCAACTGCAAAATTCGCTGTACGTACACCACTTTCCGACCCTGGCTGTGGGTGAAGCGACCATCTCACGGCTACGTCCTCCGCTCATCCCGAAAGGCGCACAAGTGGCATTTTTTATCTTCACCGATAAGCAATACGGCATGACCAAGGAGTATTTTGGCACAAAACCGACAAAGAAAAAGCCCAATATGCCGGAGAAAATTGAGCTTTTCTTATATCAACTTCTTTGTTAAACAACAGGTTGCGAACAACCAATCTTATCAGGTATTCCGATGGTGGGGTATCGGAACGGCCCCAAATCTACCCCCCCTGTAAACATGGATGCTCAGCACGATGGACAGGGGTTGTAACCAATGCCGTTAAATTGAAAACTCCCCCAAGCGTGACGGGGTTTGCACCCGGTCACAAATTTTTGCAATGTGGTGGAAAGATCGAAAGCGTGTCCCTTGCGGTATCCACAAAAAACGTTGTGGAAGGGATATTTGACTCGTCCGGCATTGGGATTATTAACATGGCCCTCTATATGGGTCAGCGAATAATTTGCAGGGTAATAGGCACTGTAAGGGCAGTCCATGACTGATCAGCGGTCAGTACAGGCGCTTTCAGCCTTAAACCCAGGCTCAGACAGGCTCGATCACCCAACGACAACCCATACTGATGGGTTTGTTGCCAGAGCCGTCCGGAGATTTCGGCCTCCTCGGCGGTAAAAGGCAAAATAGCCAAGCCCAAGGCTGCCAGATCTTCCTGCAGTCCATCGACATTGACACCTGCTGCAATCGACTTCTGCACAACCTCTGCCCAATTGACGCTGGAAATAACCGCTTCCGGCAGAACCGCTTCCACCCGATCATTACCTGGCTCGTCTTGCAGAAAGGCGAGCAAAGCGGAAGCGTCAAGAACCGCTGTCATTCACCTGCTTCCCGTTTCGCTTCTTCCCGCCGTTCCGCAATCAATTCATCAGCCAGACTGGTGGTTGGTTGCAGAAGGGCAAAACGACCCTTGAGACGTTGCTTAATCGTTTCAGTTTTTTCCAGGATCAAGCGCCCCTCTTCCATACGCGCAATCAGGTTATCCCCGGACTCAAAGCCGAGCGAGCGTCTGAGTGGGGCAGGTATCACCAATCGACCCTGGGGGCCGATTTGGACTTCGGTTTGTGTGATTATCTTTGGCATCATGTGAAATATTATGGCACGCCTGTATAAAATGTGCCACTTAAATACGTCTGATGACAGGGTATGCACCCATAGCCTAATGGGTTTTATTTGCCAATACAAAAACTGGAAAATATCTTGCCCAAGAGATCATCTGACGTAAATTCCCCGGTGATCTCAGCAAGTGCTTGTTGGGCTAACCGTAAGTCTTCCGCGATGAGTTCGCTGGCTTGGGTGGTTTGTAGTTGGTGTAGGGCATTTTGGACGAGTTCGTGGCTTTTCCTTAAGGCTTCAAGATGGCGGGTTCTGGCTATGAAGATGTTTTCGGTGGCATCGTTGTAGCCGACGCTTTGTTTCAGGTGTTGGATGAGTAAGTCCATACCTGCGCCAGTTTTAATCGACAGGTAGATTTGTGTACCCGCTTCCGTGTTTTTTATTTCCGGCGCGGCATTTAACAAATCTATTTTGTTGTAGACGGTTGTGATGTCCAGGCCTTCGGGGATGGAATCCAGTAAAGGTTTTGTTTCGGCATCCCTGGCATCGATAAGTAGTAACACTTTGTCGGCCTTGCGGATTTCTTCGTGGGCCCTGCGGATACCTTCTTGCTCCACAGCATGTGAGCTTTCCCTCAAGCCTGCCGTGTCAATGATATGTAATGGCATACCGTCTATTTGTATGCGTTCCCTCAGCACATCCCGCGTCGTTCCGGCTATATCGGTAACAATGGCGGCATCGTGTCCTGCAAGCACATTGAGTAGGCTTGATTTTCCTGCATTCGGCTTGCCGGCGAGCACAACCGTCATGCCATCGCGCAATAACCGTCCTTGCCGGGCGGTTTGTTGGATCACTTCCAGCCTTTTTATAAGGCTAATCAGCTGGTTTTCGACGACTCCGTCGGTTAGGAAATCTATTTCTTCATCGACAAAATCAATCGCGGCTTCGATGTAGACTCTAAGCTCGGTGAGTTCGGTAATCAGTGTGTTGATCTGGTCGGAAAATACACCTTGCATGGATCTTTGCGCTGAGCGTACAGATTGCTCCGTGCTGCTTGCTATCAAATCGGCAACGGCTTCTGCTTGGGCTAAGTCGAGCTTGTTGTTAAGAAAAGCCCGTTCGGTAAATTCCCCAGGCCTGGCAAGTCGTGCGCCCAACGCTAATACGCGCCTTAGCAGCATGTTCAAGACAACAGAGCCTCCATGTGCCTGGAGTTCGAGTACGTCTTCGCCGGTATAAGAAGCGGGGGCGGAAAAGTAGAGGGCTATCCCGGAATCGATAACGGAATTATCTGATTCCAGAAAAGCTGAGAACAACGCAGTCCTCGGCGTTAAGTTTTTTTTTATTAGCTGCGCGGCGATTTCAGTGACCAAGCCGCCTGAAATCCTGATGATACCGACACCACTGTTACCGGGTGGCGTCGCTATGGCAGCAATGGTATCTATTTGTTCAATGTCCAATATTAGCGCTAAGCTTGTGCATTGATTTTTTTGGTGATATAGGTCTGCTGGATAATGGATAAGGTATTGTTGACCACCCAGTACAAGACCAAACCAGCGGGGAAAAACAGGAAAAATACGGTAAAAACGAGCGGGAACATTTTCAATATCTTGGCCTGGACAGGGTCGATCGGCGTAGGATTGAGCCCTTGCTGAATCTTCATGGTGACACCCATGACCAGGGGCAGCACCAAAAACGGATCCATGACCGACATATCCTGTATCCACAGCATGAACGGCGCTTGCCGGAATTCAACAGTTTCGCTCAATACCCAATACAAGGACATGAATACGGGAATTTGAAACAGGATAGGTAAACAGCCGCCCAAAGGATTGACCTTTTCCCTTTTGTACATATCCATCATTTCCTTGTTGAACCGTGGCCTGTCGTCGGCAAAGCGCTCCTGCAATTCTTTTAAGCGAGGTTGTATTTTGCGCATCCTTGCCATTGATATGAAGCTGGCTTGGGTCAACGGGAACATCAACAATTTAATACAGAAAGTCACGCCAATAATCGCAAAACCCCAATTATTGGTAAAGCTATGAATTTTATTGAGCAGCCAGTAGATAGGTTTACCGATGAAGGTCAGTACGCTGTAATCTACTGTTAGCTCCAGTCCTGGCGCTATTTTTTCCATGACTGGCTGAATTTTCGGGCCTGAAAACAAGCGGGAAACGAATTGTGTTTCTGTGTTGTTGGCAACTGTCACTGGCGGAGAATAGGAGCCGATGACATAGCGTTCATCTTTTAAATGTTTGGTATAAAAGTGGTTTTCTGATTCTGCGGGCGGAATCCAGGCTGAGGCAAAATAATGCTGGATCATGGCTGCCCATCCGCCTTGAGTGGCAACGTCCAGGTTCTCTTCCACCATATCGTCAAAATTGATTTTTTGGTACTTATCTTTTTCGGTATAAACAACACCGCCATCATAGGCTCTCATACCGGCTGTCAGCATGTTGCCCTGATCTTCGTTGTTGGGTACTCGCAATAATTGGCTGTATTGCCGTCCAGACCAATCTTTTCCGCTGTTATTTTTGACGTTTTGGTTTAGCGTTATCTCGTAACTGCCGCGCTTGAAAACGAACGCTTTGGTAATAACCAGGCCGCTGTTATCCGTCCATATTAGAGGGACGGTCAGGCTATCTTGCCCGTCAGCAAGGACATAACTGCCCGCTTGGTGAGAATAAATGGTGTGATGATCTGGAGCCGGTGCATTTCCGCTAGTCGCAATCAATCCACTTTGTGCGATAAACATTTTTTCTGGGCTGCTATTAAATAGCCGCACTGGTTGGCGATTTTTTTCAGCAGCCTCTAAACCAACCAGTTTTCTCATCGCATTGACAACCGTATTATCTTTTTCTACCGGGTAAACGAGCAAATCAAGGTTCTGTATGGTTCCGCCCTGCATATCTATTTCAAGGGCAAGCACATCGGTTTTTACAGAAACAATAGCTGCGGTAGGCGCTGCTGGTAACGGTGCAGCCGTCACTTGTTGCGCGGCAACACTCGGTTGCTCAGGAGTATTGGCGGTTGTGGGTAGATCTTCTTTTACGTCCGCCACAGCAGGGTTTTCGATTTGTGCGATGGCGGGCTTGGGGCTGTAATCAATCTGCCAGGCTTGCCAGAGCAGTAACAGGATCATTGCAAATGCGATGATGAGTACAAATCGTATATTATCCATTCTTAATTATTACCAAATTTTTCCGGAACTGGATCAATGCCGCCTTCGTGAAAAGGATGGCATTTCAATAATCTTCTGACTGTCAGGTAGGAGCCTTTGATCAAGCCATGCAATTTAAGCGCCTCCATGGAATAAGTTGAGCAACTTGGATAGAAGCGGCAATTATTTCCAAGCACTGGGCTGACAAAGTATTTATAAAACTTTACGGCGGCTATCAGCATGAAGCGCATTTTGACACCAACTTAAGCCAATGTTTTTCCAAAGATTTTCTTAATGTTTCCGGCTGCGCATCCAACGCTTCCTTTCGTGCCAGCACGACTATATCAATACTGCCCATCGTTTGCTGTTGTAACCTAAAGCTTTCCCGGACAGTCCGCTTAATCACATTTCTGTGCACTGCCTTTCTAATCATTTTTTTGGCGATTGCCAAACCGATCCTGGGGCGGCCAAAATCGCTAGGTGTAGCTAACAGCGTAAAATACCGGTCTGTCGATTTGACCGGATTGGTAAAAACCTTTTTAAATTCAGCTGCTTTTTTTAATCTTAACTGCGGAGGGAAACCTTGGCTTAACCCTGTCACACAACAGTCAGCCTGACTCTTCCCTTGGCCCGTCGGGCGTTTAATACTTTACGGCCACCGACTGAAGCCATTCGTTCTCTAAAGCCGTGGGTTCTGGCACGTTTAATTTTGCTGGGTTGGTATGTTCTTTTCATTCTACAAAAACCTGATCAAATAATCGTCTATAAAAACGGATAAAAAAGCCCACGGATGATAAGATATAAGCTTAGTTATGTCAATTCTGTGAGCTTATAAGGTTATCCTGTATAGTAACCGTAGAGCTACATCTTTCAAAACCATAAAATCAACCCGTTACCAACGACCATGAATTCCATCTGGAATAACTGCCTGAGCAAGCTGGAAAACGAGATTTCCAGTTCGGAGTTTAATACCTGGATAAGACCGCTTCAGGCTATTGAAAACGAAGGGCAATTAAAACTGCTCGCACCTAACCGTTTCGTGATGGATTGGGTTAAAGAGCGCTTTTTTGCCAAAATAGAAGGGCTTATTAATGAGTTTTCCAACGGGACATTGGATCTGGTCTTGGAAATCGGTTCGAAAGTATCTTCGTTACCTGCTTATACGAAAACGGTAAAACGGACAACACCGAAAAAAGTCAGCCCCAGTTTTCTTAATAAGTCTTATAGCTTCGATAACTTTGTCGAAGGCAAGTCCAATGAATTAGCCAAGGCGGCTTCCTTTCAAGTGTCCGAGAATGTCGGCAGGGCTTATAACCCGCTGCTTATTTATGGCAGTTCCGGACTGGGTAAAACACACCTAATGCATGCGATAGGCAATGCCATTTTGAACAAGAATCTTTCTTTAAACATCGTCTATGTGCATTCAGAAAAATTTGTGCAAGATATGGTTACGGCGCTGCAACAAAATACGATCAACCTTTTCAAGGAATATTACCGTAACCTGGATGTTTTGTTGATTGACGATATCCAATTTTTTGCCAGCAAAGAACGTTCCCAAGAAGAATTTTTTCATACTTTCAATACCTTGCTTGAAAAAAAGCATCAGGTTGTGCTGACCTCCGACAAATATCCAAAGGAAATCACAAATCTGGCTGAACGGTTAAAATCCAGGTTTAGTAGCGGCCTCCCCGTAACAATTGAGCCGCCTGACATGGAAACTAGAGCCGCCATCCTAATGAAAAAAGCGGCAATGATGGACGTTGACCTTCACAGAGATGTCGCCTTTTTTATCGCCAAACGGATTCCATCCAATGTCCGTGACTTGGAAGGGGCGTTAAGGCGAGTCATTGCAAATTCCAAATTCTCTGGTCGGAAAATCGACATTGACTTCACGAAAGAAGCGTTGCACGACCTAATTTCAATGCGCGATAAGCTAGTTGACATCAACAATATCCAAAAAACGGTTGCTGAGTATTATAAAATCCGCATTGCGGATTTATCGTCAAAAAGCCGTAGGCAGGCAATTACCCGACCCAGGCAGGTAGCCATGTCTTTAGCCAGGGAACTCACCTCGCTTAGTTTTCCCGACATAGGCGATGCCTTTGGCGGCAGGGATCATACCACCGTAATTAACGCCTGCAACCGGGTTAAGGAACTCAAGGAATCGAACACCAAGGTCTCTGAAGATTATTTTAACCTGTTGAGAACCCTGTCATATTAACCAGGAATAAGTTGTGGATAAGTTGAGCAGTTTTTATTCATCTCAAGTTGTCCACCAAAGCACACAGGTAACGAAGGGCTTTACCAACAAGGTAATGAACAAAACAACGTATTGAATTATATTGATAAAAAGAAGATATCAACAGTTTTGACATAGACTAATAGTAATTATAAAGTAAAAAACTATATGAAATTTATTATTAATAGAGAAACGTTATTAACGCCTTTACAACAAATCGTAGGGGTCATTGAAAAACGGCAAACCATGCCGGTATTGGCCAATGTGCTGATGGTTGTCAGCGATGATTTTTTGACTCTTACTGGCACTGATTTGGAAATCCAAATTGTCGCTAAAGTGAATGTAACAGAATCTAGCCCTGGATCCATAACGATACCTGCCAGGAAATTACTGGATCTTTGCCGTCTACTTCCCAGCCAGTCAAACATACAACTAGAACAGCAAAATGATAAGGTTAAAGTGCTGTCGAACCGAAGCCGGTTCTCGCTGAGCTGTTTACCGGCTGAGCATTATCCTGAATTTGCTGAGTCTGATATGGATAAACAGTTCACCATTAATGCAGGTAAGTTTAAAAAAGCTTTGGAAAAAACCATTTTTTGTATGGCGAACCAGGATGTCCGTTATTATCTCAATGGCCTTTTACTGAATATTTCTAATAACAAAATGAAATTAGTGGCATCGGATGGACACCGCTTGTCCGTTTTTGAAGACCGACTGGAAGAGCCGACAGGATATGAGGCGAGGATTATTCTGCCAAGAAAAGGCGTTTTGGAGCTTTACCGCTTGTTGGATAATTTAGATACCGAAATAACGGTGATGTTTTCTAACAACAATGTCAAGATTACTATCGACCATCTGGTTTTCTCAGCGAAGCTGGTCGATGCAAAATATCCCGATTTCGGCAAAGTTTTTCAACAGGCTTTTTATGAGCCTATTTCCTTGCCAAAACAAGAGTTAAAAGAATCGTTGACCCGTGTTGCGGTTTTGTCGAACGAGAAATTTAAAGGCGTGACATTTGATATTGCGCCTGGCAGCATGAAAATCAGCACCCATAACCCGGAACATGATGAAGCTGAGGAAGATCTCAACATAGACTATCAAGGTGAGCTATTGTCTATCGCTTTTAATGCCCAATATTTACTGGATGCTGTTTCAAACCTTGATTCCGATACCGCCGTATTGACTGTCGCAAGTAATGTTAGCAGTTGTTTTATCGATGAACCCAGCCAATGTGAATATAAATTCATAGTCATGCCTATACGTCTCTAAACGTCTTGTATGGGTTTACAGAGGCTGGATATTTACAATATAAGAAATATCCGCGAACAGTCGATTAGTCCTTCGCCAGGCCTCAATTTTATTTATGGCAAAAATGCCAGCGGTAAAAGCGCATTAATCGAAGCTATTTTTCTGCTAGGCCGTGCCAAGTCATTCCGTACCTCATCCATAAAATCGGTTATCAGTTTTGAACAAGACAACTTGATTGTTTCAGCTCAAGCTATGCAAAGTAAAGGCGGTAATCTTCATTTGGGTATTCAAATGGATGGTAAAAACATTGAAATACGCATTAACCAGCAACCCAGCCAAAAACGGTCAGATTTAGCCTACGGTTTACCGTTGCAAATCATTCATCCGAAAAGTTTTGAACTCTTGGATGCAGGGGCGCAAATACGGCGTGAATTTTTGGATTGGGGAATTTTCAACCATGAAGAGAATTTTTTGTCCGTTTGGAGAAAATATAAAAGGGCATTGGCGCAGCGGAATGCCTTACTAAAAACAAGGGCTATTAGCCAGCTTTATGTTTGGAATAAAGAACTGGATAATTACGGTACAATGGTCAATGAGTATCGGCTTCAATACCTGCAAAAACTTAAACCTGTTCTCAATAAGACCATAGCTAGGTTCTTAACGCTACGTGATATAGATATTAAACTAATATCGGGTTGGGATACAGCCAGGCAACTTGATCAACTACTCATTGAAGATTTAGAAAAAGACCTACGCTATGGTTTTACCCATAGGGGCCCGCATCGAGGTGATTTTCATTTATCGATTGATAATAATCTGGCAAAAGATGTTGTCTCAAGGGGGCAGCTAAAACTGCTTGTTACCTGCCTGAAGCTTGCCCAGGTTGAACTGATTTTTAGGGAACGCGATACCTTTGGTTGTATCTTGATGGATGATTTTGCTGCGGAGCTGGATAAAGAAAACCGGGCAAAAATCCTCAACTATTTGAGCGAAATTCAATGTCAGGTGTTTATTACAGCAACTGAGGTTGATGATTTTGGTGATTTAAGATCTATAGAGAATTATAAAATGTTCCACGTGGAACAGGGAAAAGTAAGATGGATTAATGTTCCATGTGGAACATCATTGTAATATGAGGAAATTAGTAACATGAGTGACAACGATCAATATGACAGCACTAATATTCAAGTTTTAAAAGGTTTGGATGCTGTTAGGAAACGCCCAGGTATGTATATTGGCGATACCGATGATGGTTCCGGTTTGCACCACATGGTGTTCGAGGTCGTAGATAACTCCATAGATGAAGCGCTGGCAGGTTATTGCAAGGAAGTTAAAGTTATCTTACATGCCAACGGTTCAGTCACAGTCGCTGATGATGGCCGGGGTATCCCTGTCGATATTCACGAGGAAGAGGGGAGATCGGCTGCTGAAGTTATTATGACGGTGTTGCATGCGGGGGGGAAATTCGATGATAACGCCTACAAGGTATCGGGAGGTTTGCACGGTGTCGGTGTTTCGGTAGTGAATGCCTTATCTGAAGTCTTGTACCTGGAAATTCGTAAAAACGAACAACTCTACAAACAAACCTATCGTATGGGCAATCCTGTTGCGCCGTTAGCGCCTGTTGGCCCCGCGCAAGGCACAGGAACCTTAATCAACTTCACGCCCAGCTCTGAAACATTCACCAATATTGAGTTCCATTATGATATTCTCGCCAGGCGATTACGGGAATTATCTTTCCTGAATTCGGGCGTACGCATCATTTTGGAAGATGAAAATACCGATAGACGCGACGTGTTTGAATTCGAGGGTGGAATCAGTGCTTTTGTTAGCCTTCTCAACAAAAACAAAACCCCATTATTCCCAGATGTTTTTTACTTTATTGCAGAAAAAGAAGGTGTAACTGTAGAAGTCGCCATGCAGTGGAATGATTCCTATCAGGAAAATGTTTTTTGTTACACTAACAACATTCCCCAACGGGATGGCGGTACACACTTGGCTGGGTTTAGGGGAGCCTTAACGAGAACTGTAAATCAGTACATCGAGTCCAGTGGTTTAGCGAAGAAAGAAAAAGTGACAACGACGGGTGATGATGCACGGGAAGGCTTGACGGCAGTGCTATCAGTTAAAGTGCCAGACCCCAAGTTTTCATCGCAAACCAAAGACAAATTGGTTTCCTCCGAAGTCAAACCCTTGGTTGAATCAATCATGAATGAGAAACTCCAGGAATTTTTGCTGGAGAAACCAAACATAGCCAAAGTTATCGTCGGTAAGATCATAGACGCGGCGCGTGCCAGGGACGCTGCACGCAAGGCCAGGGAGATGACGCGTCGTAAAACAACGTTGGATATCGCTGGCTTGCCGGGAAAATTGGCAGACTGCCAAGAAAAAGACCCAGCCTTATCAGAACTGTTCCTGGTCGAAGGGGATTCCGCAGGCGGTTCGGCAAAACAGGGACGGGATCGCCGCACCCAAGCTATTTTGCCGCTGAAAGGTAAAATCCTTAATGTCGAAAAAGCTCGCTTCGACAAAATGATTTCCTCGGAAGAAGTGGGCACATTAATTACGGCATTGGGCTGTGGTATCGGCAAGGACGAGTACAATCTCGAAAAACTGCGTTATCACCGCATCATAATCATGACCGATGCGGATGTGGATGGATCACATATCAGGACCTTATTGCTCACGTTTTTTTATCGGCAATTACCGGAAATCGTTGAAAAAGGCTATATCTACATAGCCCAGCCGCCTTTGTACAAGGTGAAAAAAGGCAAGCAAGAACATTATGTCAAAGACGACGCCCAGTTAAGCGAATACCTTATACAACTGGCGTTAGACAAAACCCAGTTGTTCACCGATGAATCCACTCCTCCCATACAAGGGCAAGGCTTGGAAAAACTGGCTAAAGCCTATACCCAGGTAGCGAGCATTATTGACCGTTTATCAAGGCGTTATGATGATGTCTTTATTGAACAATTGACTTATTTGGAACCCTTAAGCGAACACCATAAACAAGACCAACAGCGGCTTACCGCGTGGTTTGGCAAGTTAGAACAAGGATTGAAAGTAAACGACAAAAAAGCCGAATTTGAGATTAAACTGGACTATAAAACCAGTGATGACTTTACCGCTGTCATCAACAAAAAACAGCATGGCATTACCAAAGTCTTTGTTGTGACATCCTCTTTCTTCCACAGCAAGGATTACCATAAACTAGCCCAATATGCCGAAGACACGGCAGGCTTGTTTACCGGGGCTTCCTATTTAAAAATGGGCGAAAGGCAGCACTTAGTCAGCACTTTTAAACAAGCGTTCGAATGGATGATGAAAGAAACAAAAAAAGGCCAACATATTCAACGATACAAAGGCTTAGGAGAGATGAACCCCGAGCAACTTTGGGAAACCACCTTGGATGCCAACAATCGGCGTTTGCTTCAAGTGCGGATCGAAGATGCCATCGCCGCCGACGAGATATTCACCACGCTGATGGGTGATGTAGTCGAACCCAGGCGGGATTTCATTGTTAAAAATGCCTTGGATGCGACGAATTTGGATGTTTAAGATGACCAATGTGAATTTACCATTAGTAATAATTGCAGCGACAGCTTGGGGATCAAAATCTGGAGGGATAAATTCTTTCAACATGGATTTTTCTATAGCCCTATCCTCGTTTTTAAAAGACAAATATCAAATAGTATGCCTTGTTCTAAGTGCTACTGCAGACCAGCAAAACGAAGTTGAAATAAGCCATGGGATTAAACTAATATCTCTTAATGTCGATGATTCTGATAAATTTAGACCAGAATCGGCAGATACGGCATGGCGTTTAATTGAAGATATTTGCGATGTTTCTAAAATTGAATGGTGGATTGGTCATGATGTTATTTCTGGAGGTGTGGTAAATGATTTAAAGAAAATTAGTAATCGAGGAAAATCAGCAGTCATTATGCACATGAGCTATATAGATTATTCTGGTTATAAGCACGGTGCTAGGGAAGCACAAAAAAACTTAATTTACAAAATAAGGTTTTTCGTGATGCGGATAAACATTTCGCAGTAGGGCCTTTATTGAAAGATAGCCTTTGTGACTTGTTAGCAATGGATGATGTCATAATGATAATTCCTGGGTTGCATGAAAAATTAGCTTTAAAAAAACAAAAAAGATTCGCCGTAATCACCTTTGGTCGTCTTGATCCAGAGAACGATAGAATAAAACAGGTTAAGTTAGCTGTTGCAGCTTTTTCATCAGCTATCAAATATGCAAAAGAAGATAAATCCAGACCAGAGTGTCTCCGATCAAATCCTATGTTATGGTTGTTCGGGATTAATGAATCCGGAGAAATGGAAGAGGAATTACTCAAAAAATTTGCAACGCAACAAGCAGGTCGAGCAATCAACTTGATAGCTCTTCCCTACACTGAAAAACGCGATGATCTATTTGATACCCTAAGCACATGTAGCTTAGCTTTAATGCTATCTTGGCATGAGGGTTTTGGATTAACAGGCTGGGAAGCTATTTCTTCAGAAGTCCCATTAATCATTAGTGAACAAAGCGGTCTTTTTCAGTTTATTCATAATGAGTTAGGTGGGCTAGGCACTGGATGTATTCATACTGTCCCAATTGATGGTAATTATGATGAGGATGAAGACCCAATAAATTATACCGAATCTACTTTAGAAAAAATCAGAAGTACTATTTTAGAGTGTGCACGAAATCGTGAAACGTTAAGCAAAGATGCGAAAGCTCTTAAAACACTGTTAATTGATAAGGGCTACACGTGGGCTGGATGCGCAAGAAAGTTTGCAGAAGCTCTAGGGATTTCAAAACCAATTTCTCATGGTGGAACTTTTGCACCAAGCGAAATCTTTCCTAAAGACTTTGATATTAATAAATTTACATCAATAACTCGTTCAATAGTTTGTTTAAACCAAGGAGAGTATATTCAATATTCTTTCTTAGCAGCTGAATTTCATAAAAAAATAAAAAAAGTATTGCAACAGCCCTACCTTGAGCCTCTTGACACGAGAAGAGTTGATGATCTTTGTAAGGCCTTGTCAAACTTTTTAAATAGAAACTTAGAACGGATAGCCAAGGAAAATTTTGGCACTATTAAGCAGTATTTTAAAGGTCGGCATATGATTGAGCCTAGAATTTGTGTCAAAGGTAGCCAACTTAAAGAGGGTCATGAATGGATAGTGGATATTTTTAGAGATGAAAATGTAGAGTACAAATCTGATTACAAGCTCGGTTCAAATTCTGGCTTCGTGCATGTAAAAGAAACTGGAACTTTTTTTCAGTGCCCTAACATCCCAGAAGCTATTGCTAGCGGATATTATAAAAATTTAAGGATTGATCAATCGCAAGCTAAGGAGTACTGGAAACTAACTGAGCAAGCAAAAAATTCTGATAATAATCATAACGATAATATAAAAAATGCCAACAATACAATTGATATCGAGTGGATAAAATGCTGGTGCCATGAAAAAAATGTTACGAATGAAACAAATTCAACATCATGTTATAAGTCTACACTAATAATACCGATGACATTATGGAACGTTGCGCTTGATCCTGAATTCAGGAAGTTAATAGGCACAACGGAGATTAATCGGACAATTTTTGGTTTTTTATGCTTCGATCATGTAGCTGAAAATTTTTTTCTAGCCAGTGATGTGGATTTGGGCTATATTGTTGCAGATATATTATCCAAGTATTTTATTACCAGAGCAATATATACTGATTTTTCAAAAACATACGTCAGAGCATTAGATTTGGCTGACTTAAAATAATTATGGACAATGGAGACATGAATGGCTGATCAATACGAAAGTGTAATAGCGATTAGTACAAAGCAAAATTCTTTTCCTATCACACGAAGTAATCATCTGGTTCATATAGACAACGGGCTAATAGAGTATACAACCAAAACCCGTAGTGATCTTAACCGTAGAAATGACAATTGTCGTCTTACGGAAGAAGAGCGTAAATTATTAGTTAACAGTTAGAAAGTTGATAGACCAAAGCAAGTAAATGTAGCTCCGATTATTGCGGGTTTCCATGTATTTCATCTTGGGCTACCTCAGTTTTAAATTCGACACCCTCTTACCAAATTATTTTCTAATCAGCGTAATCAACTGAGCTTTATCATCAATATTACCTGATAACGCCCCAAAACGCCCATCCCTAACAACATTTTTCTCCTAACAGTTGGTCTGCACTGTTGAGAAAAACAGGTGCTAATTTACACTGTAACTACTTTTCTGATAAACATCAGCAATTCCCCGCCCGTTCCACACATAACAAAAGTGTGGGCCTTGTCGCACCGAGGACAACACGCAAGGCCTGAATAGGGCGACGCATTTTCCGCCTGAAAACCGTACGCTATCGTAGACGATGCCGTTAGAACCGGAATTGCGCAATGTTTTCGCCATTGCCTGTGCAGGGGCATAATGGCTTGGGTCGGGATCGTATATATCGGGGATTTCCCCCTGCCTGTTTCGGATGTCATGCAAATCAGCGGTCAGGTCGGAAGCGTAGCTCCGTATATCTATTTCGATGGGCGGCTCATTCGTCGCCGCTAAAAACAGGGTGCGGTGGAAACGGGTCTCGGCGATTGCGGTATCGAGGGTGTTGGCGGCATAATAAACGCCATAGCCGCCATCCGTGAACCGGCTGCCTTCTGGATTTAGATGGGTGAAGGCGGCCATGATGGGCGTGGTTCCCGAGCCTGAAATACGGTCTTCAGGCAACACGAGGGTAATGTCACCCGCTTCATCCCGTAACCGGTCGTTAGTGAGTCCTTCGATTGCAAATACGATATCGAGGTCTTCGGGGTCGGCGACACGGTCAAATAAGCCGATGGGCGGAAACCTGCTGGGGATCAATCGCCAACAGGGTTGCCAGTTTACATGGCTTACCGTCGGCGTAAAAGTCATGACCAGCCGCGCTGGCCATCGAGATATTGCCTTACCACATATAGGTCGGCGACATGGCCTGTCAGCATGCGTTCGAGTGCAGATTTACCTTGAAAGGGTAACGCCGAATTGGGACGTTTTATCCACTGATCGGCTGAATCGATATTGGGTAACAAGATCTGCAATGCCTTATAGATGCCAAAAATATAAGAAAGCCGCTCTAGCTTATCTGAGGTCAGCTTCGCCGATTCAGGATTTTTCTTCCATTTAAAATAAGTGCTCCGAGAATCCAACCCTAATAAGGTCATCGCTTCGTCAACATTCAGTTTCCATGTGTTCACGATATTAAAATAAGTCCGTAAGGCGCTTTTTGAAACCTTGGCGCTATCAGGTTGGAGTTGGGTGTGTGCAAGCGATAACATGTCTAAACCTCCTGGCATAGTGTATGTAAAAATTGTAGTCTATTTATACATATTTATTATAATAAGTATATATATAGACTTAAAAATTATCAAATTTATTCACTTCCTGACCTAAAGTCCCATCAGGCAAATCTTTTCCATTTGGAGATGGCATCATATGAGAACTTGTTGGGATTGGTATAATGCCTTTATCTCAATGAACAAATCGCTCAACTTATGTGGATTCAAAAGGAAATAACGCTTAAACCTCGATCAAGAGGCTTTCATTTAGTCACAGAAGAAATATTAAGTCAGCTCCCAGATTTAAGGAGCATCAAAATTGGAGTGATGAATGTCTTTATAAAGCATACCTCAGCTTCATTGACGATAAATGAGAATGCCGCTCCAGAAGTTCGCTTGGACTTTGAGAGTTATTTCAATCACACTGTGCCTGAAAATGAGCCTTATTACAGGCATCTTGACGAAGGTTCAGATGATTTACCAGCACATCTTAAATCAAGTATTTTGGGCTGTAGCTTGAATATTCCGGTCACAAGCGGTCGGCCAAATCTCGGTATTTGGCAAGGAATATACTTTTGTGAACATCGGAATTACGGGGGTAGCAGGGTAATTGTGGTAACGATAAATGGGGAATAAACTAAAAAAATAGGGACATTAAGGAATTCAATTGATCCATTATTGCCATGCCATAATCGGTTCATTTTAATATTTCAGTTAGAGACAGCCACTTCCTAATACCTAATACAATGCGGCAAAAACAAACCGACCGGCATAATTAATGTTGCCACCATTTATCCGCAGTCAGTTTTGAAACTGTCGCCAAGGCTTGCGAAGCAAAATATGTCCTCGGTTTGTCCGCAACCTTGACTCGCAAAGATGGACGCCATCCGATTGTTTTCATGCAGTGCGGCCCTGTGCGTTATCATGTCAACCCAAAACAACAGCCCATTCATGAAATATATCAAGCCTTGGTTAATGACGGGCAACGCAATCGCTTAATTTGTAAGAATATTTACCGTTGTTTACAGTATTCAGGAGAATACTGCAAATGAACATCCATAAACGGACACGACTCACTTTACTTGACCGCCAAGAAATCTGGCGGCTTTACCAAACCCGAAGCTGGAAAGTGACCCACTTGGC
>NZ_JBKKBJ010000087.1:0-8702 GCF_046714055.1 Methyloglobulus sp.
GGCAAACCCATACCTTTCTGGTATTGCACTTTGTTTTTGCTCATCTCCCGCCTCCTTTGGTTTCAAGGGCTTGCACTTATGCCTTTGACTTCAAAATTGGCTGTGGGTCCTACGTAATCAGATAATTATTGTAGTAACATAAAAAACATGTAATTACTAAATACTGAGCTGAGTTATTTAAACTGTAGTTGATAATATTCCTAGCGACTGGCAAAATTAAGTTTGTGGGGAATTAAAATGAATCAGCCCAAGTCTGAAGAGGCTCTATTATGACTGTAAAGAAAACACAAATAGACACCAACAAATCAGCCCAGATTGTTTCCGAAGCGCGGCGTAACCAGGAATTGCGGGAACAATCGTACCGAGGGCAAGCCCTGAAACTATACCCCTGGATCTGCGGTCGATGCACCCGCGAATTTACTCATACGAACCTTAGCGAACTGACTGTACACCACAGGGATCACAATCACGATAATAATCCCCCGGATGGGAGCAACTGGGAGTTGCTCTGCCTTTATTGTCATGATAATGAACATTCAAGGTACGAAGAAACACGATTTGGTAACGCAAAAACTGCATCTTCACATACGGCAGCAATTGCCAGCCACAATCCTTTTGCTAACCTTAAAGATATGATGAGTAAAAAATAAGCGGCTAACCGGTCTTTGCCACAGCCTGGCTGGTCAACATATCTATCCCGAGATTCGCCAACTTGTCTGCCCTGTCATTACCCTGATCGCCGGAATGGCCTTTTACCCATTTCCATTCAATACTATGCGGCGATTTCGCGGCATCCAACCTACGCCACAAGTCTTCATTTTTAACGGGTGATTTACTTGCAGTTTTCCAGCCCATTTTTTTCCAGTTATCCATCCATTCGGTGATGCCTAGCAACACATATTTTGAGTCGGTGTTAACCTGAACGGAGCTAGGCTTGTTCAAGGCTTCCAAGGCATTAATAACCGCCAAAAGCTCCATGCGGTTATTGGTCGTCTCCCGTTCGCTGCCATAAAGCTCCTTCGTGATGCCTTTGTAACTAAGCATTGCGCCCCAGCCGCCCGGCCCCGGATTACCGCGACAAGCGCCATCGGTATAGATAATGACAGAATCATTCATCGTCTTTCATCCGCAAACTGGTCACCGTGGAATTTGCTAACGTCAATCGGGGGCTCAAGTTTGTAACAGGTGTTAAAGGAATCAAGTTATAACGCCGCTTTATTGCCTTAACCCCATAAGCGGTTGCCGATAATGAAAAGGCATTGGCCAATCTTACATGTGTCGTTTTTATGGAATCCAGTTTAAATTGGGATATCAAGGTCACCTCAAAATTCAACAGCTTTAACCAGTCGATCACTCTCGCACGACGGATAAAATGGCCGCGCCAGGAATCCGCCAAGCGCTTATCCCAAAAGTACTGATATCTGACCCAGATACTCCAGGGATTAAAATTTAAAATCACTACCGTCCCCTCCGGTTTTAACACCCGCTCCACCTCACGCATGGTCTGGAAACGATAGGCATCAAATTCCAGCATGTGCGGCAGTATAATCATATCGACACTATCGCATTGCAAGGGCAAATGGTATGATTTTGCACGGATTTTCCTGGCTCCTTGGCATCCTAGGTTTTTGGCATCCAATATCGTATAATTCGTGTAAAGTGTGCAGTCGATGAACTCGTTTTCCCAGCCCAGCCCACCGATCTGCAAGATTGTTTGCTTACAACTGACCACGATGGCGTTTTGTAAATAATCGACCTCGAGATCCCTTAAAAGCTTGCCTCGGGGGGTTTGGTAGTAAGCAAACAGGAAATCGCGTTTCATAGCCTATACTCAATAAAACATTACTTTATATATTTCAATAAAAACAAGCTATAATGAAGTTATTCTATATTTAAACTTTACATTAATGGGTTAGATGATGCGCAATAATTCTAACAGGTCAGTAAGATTTTTATTCCTCTTGATCGTATTGATCATTACCGGTTGTTCCGACGCGCCCAAAGAACCTCTAGTCATCAACGACCCGAACGATGCGTCAACACCTAACACCAGTTCGACAACCAAACCGCCGCGAACATTTTTCCAAAAACGATTTAAAAACCTTTTTTCCCACCATGATACCGTGTGGGAAAGAATGCTTTCACTATACTCGCTTCCAGAAGTCGATAACGAACGTGTCGATCAGGAATTAAGTTATTACCTAAGCCACCCCGATTACATCGCCAGAGTACAAGAACGTGCTGCGCCTTATATGCACCTCATTCTGGATGAAATTGAAGCAAAAAACTTACCCGGCGAGTTAGCTTTGCTGCCCGTAGTCGAAAGCGCCTTTATCCCCGAGGCTTATTCGAGAAGTGCGGCATCAGGACTTTGGCAATTCATCCCTGCAACCGGTCGCCTGTTCGGGCTTGAACAAAACGCCTGGTACGATGGCCGCCGCGATGTCTATGCGTCCACGGTCGCCGCCACCACGTTCCTTAAAGAACTCAGCGAAACATTCAATGGCGACTGGTTTCTTGCCTTAGCATCCTATAACTATGGCAAAGGCAATGTCGGCAAAGCCATCATACGCAACGAATACCAAGGCTTGCCTACCGACTATTGGTCTTTAGACCTTCCCAAGGAAACATCAGATTATGTACCACGGTTATTGGCGATTGCCAAATTATTTGCCAACGCTGACCGTTACAACATCCGTTTACAAAATATCCCCAATAAGCCTTATTGTGAAGTGGTCAATGTCGGTTCACAACTGGATATAGTTAAAGCTGCCGAACTAGCCCAAACCCCGCTCAGCCACTTTTTGAAATTGAATCCCTGTTTCAAGAAAGGCAGCACTGCGCCGTATGGCCCGCATCGATTGCTAGTCCCATCCGCTCGTGTCCAGACTTTCAAACAAAATTTGGCGCACTTGCCTTATGAAGAAAGGGTCGATCAAAGACAGCGTGATGAAGAATTGTTAACCGAAAAAATGCGGGCGGAAGAGGAAAGACTTGAAAATCGGCGTAAACGGGAGGTCATCGCCTCAACACGCTATTATTCAGGATCTTCAACCCAGCAATACCGTGTTCATCGTGGCGAAACCCTGTCTTCTATTGCCAGAAAATACGGCACAACGGTTAGCAACTTACGTCAAACCAATCATTTGGCGAGAAGCAGCGTCAACGCAGGCACTTATTTGAAAGTCCCGGCATCAAATCGTGCATCGGTAATCACGCAGATAACCAAATCTGCCAGAGCAAAAACTTCAAGCGGCCAAGTCTATGTCGTCAAGAAAGGCGATACTTTTTATAACGTTTCTAAACGCTTTGCAGTCAGTCGAAATAACATCGCTTCCTGGAATAATATATCACCCAACAGCAACTTGAGGATCGGTCAAAAGTTGGTCATCAAAGGGGGCGGACAACAACTCGCCTCAGCATCCCCAACCCGTCTTATCCGCTATAAGGTCAAACGAGGCGACTCATTGGTGCAAATTTCCAGAAAATTCGGCATTTCTGTGAACGACCTGCGTAAATCCAATCCACAAACCGGAAACAGAGGATTGCGTCCAGGCCAGAGTTTAAAGATTTTGGTTGATAATACCTATCGTGCGACTTAAGTATTGAGAATTTATCCCCGCACCTTACCTTGTTTTGCAAAGCAGCTTGCGGCTGAGGTATGAACCCCAACATTACAATACTGGTGTTGTTTATGTTTGGGGTTCATACGTACGTCACCCCAACTGCGCTATGCCCTCTAAAATACACATGAAAATAAATTTAGTTCTTGTATTGTTAACCTTGCTCTAATTTGCTTGCCCCACTGTCAATAAAAGGCCAACGCCGCAAGAATTGGCTACTTTTGATATGGTAAAAAGCCTGATATTAACAACAAGATCGGTGTTTTCATCAAAGATTATATAGGAAATTATCTAAATGATCCGTATGGGGCAATTTATGAATTTGACGACCTAATGAAATACCCGCTGGGCAAAGCAGCATGTACAACCCAACAGCACGGTCATTTCGGACGAGTTATCTTGTTTTTCATCCTTAACAGAGGCTAGGCGCAACCATATCAGCATTGTCACCAGCGGCAGACCACATGGTGTGACCAAAGAGGAGCTACCTGGATTATCACCCTGATAGGCAATGTCAAAAATGCCCTCACGGGCACTTACCATGCGATAACTCCCCAAACATTTACCCCGTTATTTTGCCGAATTCTGCTACTGACATAATCGAAGATTTCAATTGGAAGAAATTGTTGCATCGCTTCGCTTATGTGACTGTGCAGATGTCTCCTATGCCAGCCCGACTGTTGAAATTAGCTGAGGCTTATGGGTAATCAGCAAGATATTAACAACCCATGCCAAGCCTTCATTCAGGATCAAAGGCGCTGGGTCAAAATGGCATTGATCTCGGCATCCGTCAGCACAATCGGGTTGGTCTGCATACTACTGCCGCGACTATTGGCGACGATCAGCGGGAAATCTGCCGGGGTTGTGCCATAGCCATTGAGACGCGGCAGTTGCAGCCGTTCGCTCCACTCGGCTAATATGGCAGTAAGCGACGAACGGGCGATAGCATCATCCATCTCAGTCTGGCCGGTCAGCAGCCGCCCCACTTTTGCATATTTGGCCAGGGCCGGGTTGTCCTGTTCGCGCTCTTGCATCGCCTTGATGTTGACCTCGGTGGCAGCGGCTACCAACGTGCCACAAACTACGCCATGTGGGATAGGAAAGTAAGCGCCCAACGGTGAAGCCAAGCCATGCACCGATCCTAAACCCACTTGTGCCAACGTGATGCCGGAAAGCAAGGCAGCGTAAGCCATTGCCGCACGTCCATGACTGGCATAGGGTTCGTTGCCTTCCCAGGCGGCAAAAAGCCCTTCCTTGACGGCTAACATTCCGCTCCAAGCGAGTGCGTCAATGAATGGGTTGGCCTTGAGAGAGACATAGGATTCTAGCAACTGAGTAAATGCATCCATACCGTCGGCTGCCACCAGTTCGCGCGGGCAGCTAGTTAACAAATCGGGGTCGATCACTGCGTATTCGGGGATTAAACACTCATCACGGAAGGACTTCTTGAAACCGTCATTGCCTGATACGCTCAGCACCGAATTTTTGGTCGCCTCGCTGCCAGTCCCTGCCGTGGTTGGAACGGCGATAAAAGGGGTGCTAGGGCCGCGATAAGGGATGTTCCTGCCGACGCCTTCGAGGTGATCCATCACCGAATTGCCGTGCGGCAGCAGTCCGGCTATCGCTTTGGCGGCATCAAGCACACTGCCGCCACCTATGGCGATCACCACGTCGACCGCTTCACCGCGAAACCGGCTTACCGCCTGATCTACCAACATCGGCGACGGTTCACCCGAGACGGTAAAGTGCAGCCAGCGCATGCCCTTCGCATCTAGCGACTGGGTGAAAGACTGCCAGCGCGGCGTGGCGCAGAATGATTGTTTGCCGGTCACCAGCAAGGCTGTGTGACCATAGGCTGCCGCCAGTGCTGGCACTTCGTTGATACGGCCGCTGCCATAGCTGATACGCGGCAAACGCGAGATAGAGAAAGGGACGAATTGCATACAATTTTACCCTTGCGGAAAAAGGCCTTCATAACGGACACCCTGGCGTGGTTCCGCCATCCACGCCGCCACTGTATCGCGCCAGACTAAATAGTGGGCTGTTTGCTTGTGGGCCACCGCAGCCTCGGCAGAGGCATACGCTTCATAAAGGATAAAGTGGCCGGGATTCTCGGATGATTGCAGCACGTCAAAACGACGGTTGCCCGGCTCCTGGATGGACGCTTCATGGTTGAGCCGCGTGGCGGCGATAAAATCTTCTATGTGAACGGGTTTGACTAAAACATTGACCAAGGTAACGTGCATAGCGGATGCCTTATATACTATGGATATGACCCGCATTATACTTCATGCGGCATAGTTTCCGGGTTTTGTGTACAACTGGAACCCTTAAAGTCATTAAGGTTTGCGTTTGAAGCGAGTACCGAGTTTTGAAAAATATTGAATTGACCTCCAAGTGTTAGCCCTTATGGCCTTATGTTCCAGTCCTTAGTCAACCAACTTTGTAAGCAAAGTAACGTAAATATATTAATTATTAACCCGCGCATATTCATCCGATGGTGGTTTTTACGGGGTCTGGGGCTAGTGTATCTGTCTGCATTTTGGTCGATGGCAACGCAAATCGATGGCCTTATTGGTGCTAATGGCATCTTGCCGCTGCTGGAGCAACTGACACGCATCGCGCAAGCATTTCCGCATGAAAAATATTGGCAGTTTCCAACCCTGTTCTGGTTTGATGCGTCGGTCGCAGCACAGGAAGGGGTTTGTTATGGCGGGATTGCTGTTGCCTGTCTGGTGACGCTTAATGTTTTCACTCGTGCTGCATTGATCGCTTGCTTTGTATGTTATTTGTCGATCACTACTGCCGGACAGGATTTTACTGCGTTCCAGTGGGATGTGTTGTTATTGGAAAGCGGCTTTCTGGCCATTTTTTTTACGTGGAATTCCAAAATTATCGTGTTTTTATACCGCTTGTTGATCGCCCGTTTCATGTTCATGAGCGGCGTGGTGAAAATCGCCAGCGGTGACCCCACTTGGGCGAATTTGACCGCACTCAATTATCATTACCTGACGCAGCCGCTACCGTCGCCGTTAGGGTATTACGCTTACTTTCTCCCAGAATGGTGGCATAAGTTGTGCGCTTCCGGCGTGATATACATTGAATTGCTGGTGCCGTTTTTCGTGTTTATGCCGCGCCCGTTGCGTCTTTTTGCCGCTTGGTGCTTCATCGTGCTGCAAACCAGTATCATCCTGACCGGCAACTATACGTTTTTCAACATGTTGACGCTTTTGTTGTGCCTGTTGTTATTCGATGACCGCGATATTGTCAGGATAACCCCGGAATGGCTACGTATTCGCTTAGAACAACGTTATCAATCGGCGGCATTGACTGCGAGCGTGTGTGCAGCAGTTTGGGCAGGGTTCGTGATCGTGATATTAACGACGCATATCTGGATGGCGCAAACGCAGCGTGTGCCGTTCAAACCGTTGGCTACCTTACTCCAAGTCGCTTCGGCTTTCGGGGTGGTCAATAATTACGGCCCCTTTGCGGTGATGACCACCGAACGCAACGAAATTATCGTTGAGGGTTCGCAAGACGGCGAACACTGGATGGAATACGGGTTTAAATACAAACCCGATGGCATGGACAAACCGTTGCGCTGGAATATTCCCCATCAACCGCGTCTGGATTGGCAAATGTGGTTTGCCGCGCTAGGCGAACCGCAGCCCGGCGGCTGGTTTGAAAAATTCATGCGGCGCTTGAAAGAAGGATCGCCTGAGGTTTTAGCTTTGCTGGCGCATAACCCGTTTGCCAAGCAACCCCCCGCTTATCTTCGTGCTTATTTATATCGCTACACCTACACACAACAGGAGCGACGTACAGTTAGTGGGCATATATGGAATCGGCAGAAATTGCGGCTTTATTGGCCGTGATGGCAGGACTTCATAGTGCCTACTATCTGGTTTTTACGCCCGAACTAGCCAGTGATTACGAATTAAAGGGAACCTCTAAAAACACCCTCTCCCAGCGGGAGAGGGTTAGGGTGAGGGGTATGAATCATTGATTTTAATCGGGTTGTCGCACCAGAGAGTGAAATACTTTCCTTTACTTCACCAAGCCACACGGATGTGGTGAATGTTAAAAATGCAGGGGCATTTTTCCAAAAAATAAAGTATCAAAATAAAAGGCGACCCGGATGCCGCTTACTACCTGCGCTCCGACTATGACGGTTTGCTAGCGCGAAACCGTCTTACGGGTTCGGCATGACGGCATGCGGTATGGTCGTCATCAATCCGCCCTGGACGCTGCTTGCCGACATGCAACAGGTGTTGCCCTGGTTAGCTGAAACGTTGGGGGAAAACCAGCAAGGGTTTTACCGGGTGGAGCAATTGGTTGGTGAGTAGGGAGGATTAGACGCGCAAACTTTCCAAGCTTCAATTTATGTAAAGATTCTCCGCGCGTCGTAATCCGCCGTATGGATGAACACCGCAGTTGGCGGATTACGCCGCGCCCAAAGGACAAACAAAACGGATAGATCGCGTATGTTGCGCGGCTAATCCGCCCTACATTTAATCCGCCTTACGGCCTTGAAGGACGCCCGACTGGCGACCACTCAATTACAGAAGCGCATCGGCCGCTTGACATCCGACGCGTTGGCCTTGATCGGTGACTATCCCGAATTAAAACAGATACTGGCGCTCCTCACCGGCATCAAGGGCGTTGGCGAAACCAGCGCCATCGCGCTGATGGGCGAACTCCTGTTGCTACCGCCAAACCTGTCCCATCGGGAATGGGTGAAGTTTGCGGGGCTTGACCCCAAGGCTTTTGATTCCGGCAAAAGCGTCCACAAAAAGATGCGGCTATCCAAAGCCGGCAACCGCCATATCCGTCCGTCCCTGTATATGCCCGCCTTGAGCGCCAAACAGCATGACCCACATGTCAGCGCCTATTTCCAACATCTCGTGGCTAACGGCAAGAAACCTTTACAAGCCATCTGTGCGGTCATGCGTAAATTGCTCCACGCGATCCATGGCATGTTGAAGCACAACCAGTCTTTCGATAACTCCCGCTTTTATTCCTTTCCAATAATTGCCGGATGACCAAAATTATCTTGATTTTGAACAGAGTATCTTACGG
>NZ_JBKKBJ010000088.1:0-7309 GCF_046714055.1 Methyloglobulus sp.
GTGCCGGAATCGAATTTATCTAGCGATGAAAACAGCGGCTCCCCACTGACAACATCGACATATATCCCATCCCTTTTTTCGTCCCAGTACGTATTTTTGAACGGGGGTTCCGTACTTTCTTCCTGCGTTACCTTATATTGCAAAGGTGTCAGCGTTTTTTTTAGGACATCATCCGCAGGTTTACTGTAGCGCTGTCTATTCTTGTTTGGCGAGTTTTCTGTTTGCATGTTGGCACCTGGTGTCTGTCCTGCATTACTGTTTATTCCTAACAAGGTTACAGCGAACAATAACAAAGTGATTATTATTTTCATCGTTAGGCCCCTAATTTAATAACAGTAAGATCAGACATTCATCAGGTAAGTTCCCGCAACTACTTACCGGTCGCTACGCCACTCGTACCATCCTTGTTCCGTGACAGCAAATAATCCAGCCACAGGTTAGACAATTTTTCTTGCACAGTATTTTGCCTGAGCCGTGCATTAAGATGAGGGAAATCGACCCTGTCCAAATCCTGATCCTGGTTGTAACAAGAGTACACAAAGTATTCCTTACCGGTCTCAGGTTCAACATGTTTGCACAAACACTGGGCGCAGATGCCTTTCATCATGCACTGCATGGGCGAATTGATGGAACCGATAGCATGATGCGCTTTTTTTAAGAAAGGTTTCAACACATCGTAACGCGCCGTTTTAACCGCCGCCATCATCCGGTCAGAGCCGATGACGATAAGATGATCGACATCGGCAAGGGAAATGGGTTGCTCGCCCAGCTCACCCTTGGCATACGCGACCATACACTCAAGAATGTTGCCGACAAAGGTTTTGTCTTGGGGACGGGTGGGCTTGATGGCTTGTACATCGGGAGCCTTATCTACCGCCCAGATAATAATATCGGATGCGGCTTCGATATCCCCGGTCTTGAACACATCTTGCCTGTATTTATAACCGGCAAAATAAATCACGCGATTACCCGCAGCCCGTAAGGCCTTGCCGATGGAAAATAAAACCGCATTGCCCAAACCGCCGCCGATGAGCATGACGGTTTGTCCAGTCGGAATATCAGTCGGCGTTCCGGTCACTCCCATGATGACGAGTGGATCGCCCACGTTCCAATTGGCACATAAGCGCGATGATGAGCCCATTTCCAAGGCAATCAGGGAGATCGTGCCTTTTTCCTTGTCAACTTCAGCACCCGTCAATGCCAAACCTTCCGAAGTTAACACGGTATTTTCGACCACGGGCGCATGGGCTTCAAAATTCTGCACCCGGTAAAACTGGCCTGGAAAAAATTTCTCCGCTGCCATCGGCGCTTTCACAACCACCTCAATAATGGTCGGGGTCAAGCGGTTAATAGCGACGATGGTGGCAGTGAAAGCCTCATCCAGTCTAGCAAATAATTTTGCCAGAGCAGTATCGCGTTCTTTTTGCTGCGCCGGGTTTAACAGCGCCAGTTCTTTCTCAAACAGTTTGACGACATAAGGATAACCATTTTTTGCACTCGCCATCGCCTTAACGACATTACCCGCATACACCGGATGGTTGTCGCCATAAAAACTGATGTATTTGCCGTTCTTTTGGTACGAGGTCAGCGGTGCAGGTTTGCCTAGTTTGGGTGCTTCCTCATCGTGCATGGGCACTAGTGTTAATTCGCCGTTTGTCCATTCCGGTTCAAAGCGTTGGAAAAAATGCTTGTCCATCATGAAGGTATCGGGATATTCACTTTGATAAATCGTGTTGGGCGACGTACCCGCGGCAATATAAAGGCCGCGTAGAGGGACTTTCACGATCTCCCCCGAGCTTTTCCAACGGTCATCTTCCATAACCAATTTTTCAAACTCGACGGCATTAAGATGCCCGTACTCATCAGCCAATGCAATCAGCGGACTCATGCCTTCGGCGAGAGCAATCCCCTCTTCCAAAGCTTCGGCAATTTCTTCATGATTTTGGCGGTAGGCGGGGGCATCTTTCATGCCTTTCCGATAGAACAAAGTCACCCCACCCCATTTTTCGACTAACGGTTGGAAATTCGGTTGTTCTCCCCCCGCATCAGCGCGTTTGCGTTCTGTTTGAATTGCCCTGCCATGCGTCAAAAACTCATCAAGAATCAGGGTTTCTTCCTTATCGTAACGGTTTCTTACCGCACTTTCACCGTAGACGTTGACCAACGCCTCGTAACGGTTGAGAATTTTTTCGACCTGAACGGGATAATACGCCATCAGTTCGGTGGCGGTGTCAATCGCCGTCAAACCACCGCCGATAACGCCTGCTGGCAGGCGCACCTGCAAATTTGCCAGGGATGAAGCCTTGGCGGCCCCGGTCAGTTGCAGCGCCATCAAAAAATCAGAGGCTTTGCGGATACCCCGGATCAAGTTGTTTATTAGGCCGATAATCGTCGGCTTACCGGCACCGGAAGCGATACAGATATGATGGAAACCCATATCCCAGGCATCATCAATGGTGATCGTGCCGCCAAAGCGCACACCGCCGTAAGCGCGAAAGGCTTGCCGCCTGAGCAGGGTCAGGTAAATCACTTTCAGGAAGTTCTTGTCCCAGCGCACGGTGATACCGTATTCGGCCACGCCGCCAAAACCCGCCAGAATACGTTCGTCGAGTTGTTCGTACAGTTCCTTGAAATTCACAACCGGCACAGGCAGTGTGGTACTGTCGCCCGTTAGGTAGGTGGGCAATGGCTCAAGTTTTAACGCATCTATTCCGGCAACGCCAAAACCTTCATTCAACAAATAATGGCTCATGGTGTAACCGGCGGGGCCCAAGCCCACCACCAACGCATTCTTACCGTTATAGGGCAACATATAAGGCCGTTTGACGTTCAACGGATTCCAGCGCGTCAACAAGCTGTAAATCTCAAAGCCGTAAGGCATGAATAACACATCCGTCAACACATTGGTTTCAATTTGCGGAATGTTGACCGGATCAGTTTTTTGATAGATACACCCCTTCATGCAATCGTTGCAGATACGGTGCCCGGTACCTGGGCACATGGGATTGTCGATAATGACAATCGCCAACGCGCCAATATTGTCGCCATTGCGTTTGACCAGATGCATCTCGGAGATTTTTTCATCCAGTGGACAGCCGGTCGTCGTCACGCCCAAGGGATCGACTTTAAAGAGATTGGTTTTCTTGTTAATCATGCCTTTTGAGCAGGAATCCGTATCGCGCTCATGACAATAAATACAATGATCGACTTCCGACAACACTTCCCTTTGCTGAAAACGCGGGTCAGTCAATTTAAAACCATCGCGGCGACGGCGATGGTTTAACTCGCCCATCCAGGCCGTGAATTCACCTTTATTGACAACGTCGTGTTCGACCAGATGATTAAAATCGCGCTTTTCAGGAAATTTAAAACTGAGCCAGCCCTCAGTAATATGCGGATCGTTTTGGGCGACAAAGCTCCACTGCTGCACACTATCCATTAAACCCTGGACAAATTCGGCTGGGTCTTGAAGATCAAGGATATCTTTGAATTCCACTACGGCCTGTTGATGTGCCGAGAGTTTATTACGCAGAACCTGCACAGCCTCATCAGCATTTGCGTAATCACTCTCTTTGCCTTTGGCAATGAGCTTGTAATGCGCCGACAACAAGCCGATGGCAGCACCCACACGCGCTACGCGATGCTCGGAATCGCTGTCCTCTACCGCTTCAGGGAAAGCTGCGGCAACCAGCAGATCAAAACGCCTGTTGATGGCGGCCTTATCCCAAGTGTTGACATCCTGATCCTTAAAAGCCAGATTCAGCTTGGCGACGACTTCATTTTTATAGGTAAAAATAGTCGCAAACTCGTCTTTTATTTTTTCGGCCTGCGCCTGATGTTGTTCAGTCACGTTAAATAAAGTCGCAACAAACTGCCCGACATAAGGCCCCATACTGACCAATAAATCGGATAGAGCCTCAGGTTCAAGACTCTCACCTTGATTTTGCCGATAAGCAGCGAACCGGTTGAATAAGTCGGCATCATGCTGTTTTACGGACGCATCGAACACATCCAACAAATCTTTAAGACGGCTAGAATCATAGAGATCAGGGTAAGTAAAACCAGAAATTCCAAGCGTGAGGTTGTTTTGTTCCATAATTCCTAAGTACGCAATGCCCAACACAGACCCTACTTGTCCGGGGCAAGATTTAGTACGATCCCTTGAGATCGGATGAAAAGTTTGATTAAACAGGATACTATAAGTAAATATGGCGTTATTTACTACCGTTAATGATGGTCAAGGCTTAGCCACCCGCAGATTAACACTTGCTTAGAATCTAATTGCTTAGCCCATCCTGATAGACCACATGACCCTCACAACTGATCCAATGGACTCAATACGCCCCTACCTCCTTTGTTCAGCACATGCGTATAAATCATCATCGTACTGACATCCACATGCCCAAGTAGTTCCTGCACCGTACGAATGTCATAACCCGCCTCCAGCAAATGCGTGGCAAAAGAATGCCGCAACGTATGCGGCGTGGCGGGTTTTACGATCCCCGCCGCCTGCACGGCTTTCTTCATCGCCCGTTGCAACAGCTTCTCATCAATATGATGACGACGCTCTCTGCCACTGCGTGGATCAACTGAATAACTGCCGGCACAAAAAATATACTGCCAAGCCCAGTCTGTTGCAGCGTTAGGATATTTGCGGTCCGTCGCATCCGGCAGAAAAACCTCTGCCTTGCCGATGCGTTTGTCATCTTCAAACAACGCCCGCCGTTGCACTAGATGCGCCTGCAATCCTACCACCACCGAAGACGGTAACATTGTCACCCTATCCTTACCGCCCTTGCCCTCACGCACCAGAATCTCGCCACGCTCAAAATCCACATCCTTAACCCGTAAACACACACATTCCATCAACCGCAATCCGGTACCATACAACAAATTTGCCATCAGCCCATACACACCCTTCATCCGCACCAGTACCTCCCGCACCTCCGAGCGCGTCAACACCACCGGCAAACGTTGCGGGCGCTTGGCGCGCACCACATTGCCCAGCCACGGCAAATCCACCGCCAACACCTCCTTGTACAAAAACAACAGCGCCGACAACGCCTGATTTTGCGTCGAAGCCGACACATTCCCTTCAACCGCCAGATGCGTCAAAAACGCATCCACCTCCACCGCACCTATTTCAGCAGGATGCCGTTTGTCCAGAAACAAAATAAATCGCCTGATCCACTGCACATATTGCGCCTCAGTACGAATGCTGTAATGCTTGACGCGAATGCGGTCACGCACCTGGTCAAGCAGTTTAGGAAGGGTGATGTGCGGTGTAGGACGGGTTTGCATAAAAAGGTGTTAAGAGTAAATAGAAATGTTGCTATCGAAAAATAAATCAGATACTATCATGAAAAATCGAAAGATTGGTAAATGAAATACACCTATTTTTTGGTTTTACGCAGTATTACAAAACACCTAAAAAGGTGTCTACTTTGCGTTAGGCTTCGGTTCCGTTAGAGCAACGTATGGCAAAAGTTCCAATTGAAGTTGTCCTTGTGGGTGAAAAGGGACTCGCTGACCTTCCCGCTGCAATTGCGTTGGCGAATTCAGAGCAAAATGAGTTTCTGTTTTCATCTGCTTCCGACGATCTCGCTAGACGGTTACAGATGCGCACATTTGAACACAATAAGATTTCCGAGTTTTTCGATCAAATGGAACGTATCCGCACTGAGGTACGAGGCTATTACCCGTTCCTAATTGCGGCAATTGATTCTGAATTGGAAGGAAGCAGATTTGGAAATCTATTTGGTAGCCACCGCGCTGAGAAAGGAATTGCCGTCCTTACGACATCACTTGTCCCCGATGTCATTATCCCGACTGACCGAATGGTTGCCTACTTTATATATTACTTTGCGAGATATGCGCTCAGCTTCATTTCCCCAAACCATCGAAACCACGACGATTCGCGTGGATGCGTATTTGACCGGAAGATCGACAAACAGGATATCGTCAAAAGTATGCGAGCACGTGCGCTTTGTGACGAGTGTAGGCGTAACCTTGTTAGCGGCGATGGGATGCTATCCGCCTCTCAGTTTTCCGCCCTTGAAAATCTATTTGCTTTGGCTGGCCCGAATTCTCAATGACGGTTTGGAGCGTGATGGTCGAGCCCGTATATTCATTGGTTCATCGTCCGAAGGCCTGAAAATAGCGAATAAGCTACAAGAACTGCTGGCTAATGATTTCTCGGTGGTCGTCTGGAACCAAGGAACAGTCTTCGGTCTAGGCACTTCCACACTGGAAGCTTTGGAAGCAGCCGTATTGGAGTTTCACCACGCCGTTTTCGTGTTCACACCGGATGACCAACTGCACACTCGGGGAGAAACCAAGCCTGTAGCCCGAGATAATGTGCTTTTCGAACTGGGTATGTTCATCGGAAAGTTGGGCCGTCGAAGAGCTTTTGCCGTTCACCCTGGTAAACAGGGAATAGCTCTTCCAAGTGACTTAAGCGGCATTACCACAGCACCCTACGATCCCGAAGAACGTAATTTGGCGGCTGCACTTGGTCCAGTCGCGAACCGGATTCGCAAATCCACTGAGACAAAACAACTACCGATGTTCATGCGCGGCGTAACCCGCCGAATGTGGTATCTGTCGATATGGCGGATTACGACGCGCCCAGAGGACAAACAAAACGGATAAGTCGTATGTTTGCGCGTCTCGGCAACCGCTCCATGCGTTGCCCTACCTACTGCATCCATGCAGTCGTAATTCGCCTACGCTAAAGCATCCTGAAACCGCTGATAAATCCTCCCAAAACTGCCATTACTCATCAACACAAAATGTCCGCCATAACGCGCTTCCAATTTGAGCTTTTCGATGATTTCATCCAACGTCTGGCAGATTTCAATATTCCCGGCATATTTTTTCAGGCCGCTTAAATCCCAGCCCAGGTTTTCCGGTTGGTACAAAATAGCCAACTACATTATGTGATGAATTTGCCTGGATTATAGGGTTTAATTTTTCAACCTATAACTTATAGCGCGTGGGATGCCTAAGCAAACCGTCACAGTTAGTGACGCTAGGTGGTATAAATCACGTTAGCTAGTTTCGGTTCATTGCGCTAAAATCAGCACATTGACGTTGAAATAATCGGCGAAATCAGGCATCCAGAAACTTTTGCCCGTGGCTCAGGTATCAGGGAACTATTAGGCTGGGTTATAAACCCGGCTACAAGTTATACCAATCCCAATAGATTATCATATTAATAAAGCCCATTTACGGGAGCAAAGATTTCGGATGGTGTCGGGTTGGCTGGCGAACTGGTTCCATGCGTGGCAACACACATCAACGATCTGGT
>NZ_JBKKBJ010000089.1:0-6887 GCF_046714055.1 Methyloglobulus sp.
TGGAGTTTCCGGGGCTATCCGTGAGATGGGGTTTGACGGGATGTGGCATTTTGTCGGTTCAAAAAACAAGTGTTGGCCTGTCAAGGCGGTGGGCCGTGCCTGGGTCACCGGCCATCGTGATGCCGCAACCTCCCGAAGGCCCTACGACAAGGTGGGGCACCTGAAAGAATGTATTTTTTATACGGACGACTGGGATGCGTTTGCCAAGGTCTTGCCCAAAGCGCGGCACGTCATCGGCGAAGCCCATACGGTGGCAATTGGGCGTGACGACAGCAACACCCGACACCATCTTGGCCGGATGACACGGCGCACCAAAGTGGTCGCCCATTGCGAAGGCCTGTTCAATGCAACCATCAAGCTTTGGATTTACCTAACGCAACCCCATGTATTCCGGGCTTATCAAGAAAAAACATTATCTATCTTTAGGTAAATACTCTAAAAGCTTGTTTAAAAACATCGCCAATACGGCTCGTTGTTTTACCTAGATAATCTAGGGTATCGGGGTAAATGTTCCCGGCAACAGTGGAAGCTTTTTTATTGGCATGAGTAAGCGGGGCGACTACTTGTGCCTGGAGTAAGGCCAGTGCTTTATCGGGCAGATTTTGCGCTGTAGTGACAATTTCATCGTACAACACTTTGCTGGGATAAATGGCCTTATTCTCGACTAAATTCCGCGTTGTTTTTACCTGGATACTGATGGATTCCAAGGTTTGATTTAGCAAAGCCTGGGCTGGCGCAATAAAAGATTTTTCAACAATTAATTTTGCTTGTTCCGGGCATTGAGCCACTTTATCCCGAGCAACCAGAATATGATTGTCAATAAACGCCTTCTTTTCGCTTAGTATTTCTTTGGCTTCGTCGACAAATTCCTGTGCCGTTTTAATATGTTGCTGAATCTGGCTTACCGTTGGATTGATGACCTTCTCGTCCATGCCGGTTTTAATCAGGACACGGCACTGCTGGATTTTATTGATGGCCTTCTCCAGCAAGGACTGCTGGGCGTAACCAAGTTTCAACTCAAGCTCATGAATCGTCACATCACGTTGGGAGATGACAAGTTTGAGTTCGCTAATTGTCTGTTTATTCGTCTTAATTTGTGCAGTCAGCTTAGCAACTTGAACTTCAAGTCGGTTTAACTTAGTTGACAGATCGCTTGAACCAGTGCCATTTTTTGAAACCACAGACAGCCCCCATGTAATTACTTGTAGTTATTATTTTTTTGCTAAAAAGATTGCTATTCTTAACAATCTGGCTTGTCAAAGTCAAGAAGAAATTAATCCTTCCATTTCATGCGTACGATGTTTGAAGTATCTAGTTATCTCCGGCTATTCAGTTTAAGACCTGAATTGGCAGGTTTTATAGCAATTTTGATAATTTGAACGATTTTCAAGTATGGCATAACCCACTAACAAAGTTTATCCCAACCGCATTTTAGGCTTGGTTTTAGGTAAGAAATCCTTTACCATCATAAAGCTAAAGTTTCTCATGGGGTGTTAGCTCAGTTGGTAGAGCAGTGGACTCTTAATCCATAGGTCTAGGGTTCGAGTCCCTAACGCCCCACCAATAATTTCAATAACTTGCATTGCATTTGTAGTTTTAAATTTGCGAAGGTTTGGGAATTAATCCCTTGTCTGCTTAACTTTTGCCTTGGCAACATCATACACCTTCATCATCTCCATTTTTCGATGCCCTGATGCTTGCATTTTGTCGTAGGCATTCGCCAGCGCGAATGCGATCATGCGCGGAGGTCGCCCTACGGTAGGCCACGTACGCAACATACCCTTCAATCCAGGGATCAAATCGTATTGGATCGCCGTCCAACATTGCATGGCGCCTGTATGTTGCGTATTATCCCTCTTGGGCGTTGATGTTGACGTAAAAATCCGCATCTTGCCAGCAATGGCCGCCCTTTCTACCTCTCTGCCGGGTTAATTCTGCTCGCTACTGGGGTTTTGCAATTGCCTCATAATTCACTTGTATTTTGATCAACTTGGTTAAGGGCATTTCAACATTGTACTCATTTTCTGCTTGCTATCCGTTAGCTTAACCATGTTAAAACAAACTCCCCTCTATCAGCTACATCTTGGTCTGGGTGGCAAAATGACCGCTTTTGCGGGACACCAACTGCCTATCCACTATCGGAGTGGAATTATCCACGAACACCTGCACTGCCGAAGTCACGTCGGGTTTTTCGATATATCGCATATGGGGCAATGCCTGATTTCAGGCGATGAGGCCGCTAGCGAACTTGAACATCTCACGCCCAGCGATATTATCGGGCTAAAATCCGGTCAACAGAAATATACCGTATTGACCAATCACGACGGCGGCATACTTGACGATATCATTGTGACACGGTTTGATTCAGGGTTGACGGTCGTTGTCAATGCGGCCTGTAAAAACAAGGATTTTCATTATTTAGCCAGCCAGTTATCCAATCGCTGTCATTTTGTTGAACTCACCGACCAGGCGCTATTCGCGTTGCAGGGGCCGGTAGCAGCGGAGATTATGCGGAAATTCTCTGTAATTGCCGCCGATTTGCCATTTATGGCTACCTGTGAAACGGAACTTGGCGGTATTCAATGCACCATCAGCCGTAGCGGTTATACGGGCGAAGACGGCTTTGAAATTTCCGTTGCCAATGCCCATGCTGAAGCGCTGGCTCGCCTACTCCTAGCTGAAAAAGACGTTATTCCAATAGGCTTGGGGGCGCGAGATACCTTGCGCCTGGAAGCTGGTTTATGCCTTTACGGGCATGAACTTTATGAAACCGTAACTCCAGTAGAGGCTGGCTTACGGTGGCTCATTAAAAAAGGCCATAGCGATTTCCCAGGAGCTGACAAAATTATCCGGCAGTTACAATTTGGCCCTGAAAAAATCCGGGTCGGGCTTAGTGTAGAGAGCAAGCAACCCGTACGGGAAGGCAGTGCCATTTTTAACAATGACAATACTGTGATAGGCCATGTCACCAGCGGCAGTTTTGCTCCAAGTCTCGGCAAACCGATTGCAATGGCTATGCTAGATTGTAATTACTCCGCACTGGGTACGCATTTATACGCAAAGGTGCGCGAACGACAGGTCTCCGTTACCGTCATCCGATTACCTTTCATTCCTCATCGCTACCATAGATAACCCATGCCTACCTTACGCACCAGCTTGAACCAATTGGAAATGCGCGGTTATTTTATCCACCGTCATATCGGCCCGAACCTTAAGCAAATCCATGAAATGCTTGCCGAACTTGGCTTGAGTGAACTGGATGAAATCATCGAACAGGCGTTGCCTGCCGACATCGTCAACCATGAGCCCCTGAAACTGACTGAAACGATCAGCGAAAGCGCCGTTATCAAACACATGCGCAAAATGCGCGAACGCAATAAAGTCTTCACTTCGATGATCGGCATGGGCTATTACGACACCATCATGCCCGCCGTGATTAAGCGCAATGTGCTGGAAAACCCCGGCTGGTACACCGCTTACACGCCTTATCAGGCGGAAGTCAGCCAGGGGCGGCTGGAAGCCTTGTTAAACTTCCAGCAAATGATTATCGACCTGACCGGCATGGAACTCGCCAATGCTTCCTTGCTTGATGAAGCCACGGCTGCTGCGGAAGCCATGACCATGGCTAGGCGTTTATCCAAGAGCACTGCCAATGCGATAGTGGTCGATCAGGATTGCCATCCGCAAACTATAGCGGTAGTCAAAACCCGCGCCCATTCCCTGGGCTATGAAGTCATCATCGCCGATCCGTATAACGGCTTGCAACAACACGATTTTTTTGCGGTCTTGGTGCAATATCCCGGCTCTAAAGGCGAAATTAGAGACCTGAGTGAAATCGCCGGTATCGCCCACGAAAAATCCGCCCTATTCACCGTCGCTGCCGATTTGTTAAGCCTGGTCTTGCTGAAACCGCCGGGTGCATTCGGGGTCGATATCGCCGTGGGCAGCGCACAGCGCTTTGGCGTACCCATGGGATACGGCGGCCCCCACGCCGCGTTCTTTGCCACCCGGGATGAATTCAAGCGTTCCGTTCCTGGTCGCATCATCGGCGTTTCTAAAGACAATCACGGTCAACTTGCCCTGCGTATGGCCCTGCAAACCCGCGAACAGCATATCCGACGGGATAAAGCCACCAGCAATATTTGCACCGCGCAGGTTCTCCTGGCCGTCATTGCCGGTTTCTATGCGATTTACCACGGTGCCGAAGGGCTTCGCTTGATAGCCGGCAGGGTGCATCGTTATGCCCAAATCCTGGCGGCAGGTATCTCCCAGCTAAGTCTTGAAGTCGTCAGCCGCCGCTATTTCGACACCCTTGTCGTCCGAGTCCCAAACCGTGCGAAACGCATCGTGGCACAGGCGGCAGATGCCAATATCAACCTGCGTTTTATCGATGCCGACCATATCGGAATTTCCCTGGACGAAACGACAACGCGAAAAAATTTACGGGAACTGTGGCAGGTTTTCGCCACACCCGCTGCGGAATTTCCGGATATCAACCGACTAAATGCCGACGTGGTGGAATGTATACCCGATGCGCTATTGCGTAGCGATAACATCCTGCAACATCCCGTTTTTGAACGCTACCATTCCGAGACTGAAATGATGCGTTATATGCGAAGGTTAGCCCGGCGCGATATTGCGCTAGACCGCTCGATGATACCGTTAGGTTCGTGTACGATGAAGCTCAATGCGGCGACGGAAATGCAATCGATTTCTTATCACGAATTTAACGGCTTGCACCCATTCGCCCCGCTATACCAGACACTTGGGTTTCAGCAGTTATTTGCCGAACTGGAAGATATGCTCTGTGACTTGACCGGCTTCGATGCTTTCTCCTTGCAACCCAATGCCGGATCGCAGGGCGAATACACCGGCCTGTTGGTCATCCGCAAATACCATGAAGTCAACGGCCAAGCGCAACGCAACATCTGCCTGATACCGGCTTCCGCACATGGCACCAACCCTGCCAGCGCAGTCATGGCGGGTCTTAAAGTTGTCGTTGTCGCCTGCGATGAAAACGGTAACATCAGCCTGGATGATTTACAGGCGAAGGTCGCCGAACACAGCGATACCTTAGCTGCATTAATGATCACCTATCCATCTACGCATGGTGTTTATGAACAATCGTTCCGGGAAATCTGCAACCTGATCCATCAGTATGGCGGCCAGATCTATCTGGATGGAGCCAATTTTAATGCGCTGGTTGGCCTCAGCCGTCCCGGCAAAATTGGTATCGATGTTGCCCACCTTAACCTGCATAAAACCTTCTGCATACCTCATGGCGGAGGCGGCCCCGGTGTTGGCCCGATTGGCGTAGGGGCGCATTTAGCCCCGTTCCTGCCGGATCATCCCGTGGTGGAAGGTGTCAACCCGGCTAAAGGCAAGCATGGCACTGTCGGTACAGTATCCGCAGCACCCTGGGGTTCTGCCAGCATCTACACCATATCTTGGGCTTATATCGCGATGATGGGCGCAGCCGGGTTAAAACAGGCGACGCTGACTGCCATCCTGAATGCCAACTATATGGCCAAACGCCTGACCCCACATTATCCTATCTTATACACTGGAAAGAACGGCTGGGTGGCGCATGAATGTATTATCGATTGCCGCGAATTCAAAAAAACGGGCAACATCACCGTGGAAGATATAGCCAAACGCCTGATCGATTACGGCTTCCATGCGCCGACCGTAGCATTTCCTGTGCCCGATACCCTGATGATCGAACCTACGGAAAGTGAGGATAAAGTCGAAATTGACCGTTTTTGCGCTGCGTTAATCGCTATCCGCCAGGAAATCAAAGCCATAGAAAACGGCAGTGCCGATGCCGAAAATAACGTGCTGCACAATGCGCCGCATACCCATCGGCTATTACTGGAAGAATGGACATTGCCGTACTCCAGGCAACAAGCCTTTTTCCCTGACAACGATCAGCATGACGATAAGTACTGGCCGCCGGTTGGGCGTATTGATAATGTCTATGGCGACAAGCATGTGGTTTGTACGTGTCCGCCTTTGTCGGATTATGAGCAACTCGGCACCAATATTTAAGGTTTACGGATTTGCTTTGGGCCAAATGAGTTATCTGGAAACTGTTTTTTATGCACATTTGCATGTTATCCCGTTTAGAAAACTTAGCCTTGGAAATTATTCTGTTAAGAGTAAATAGAAATGTCCGGTTTTGTAGCAAATTAATTGTCCGCTTTTTGTTGCGCCCGGAAACGGCGACGGGCGGTAGCCCGAAGCCGTTCCCAGGCGCGGCCCCTGCGGAGCGGAGTTACGCGACGGCCTTGATTTCTGGTTTTTGATACGTTCCTTGGGCATCATCTGTCGCCAACCTGCGTGGGCCATGGAAAATAGCCACCCCGCCGCCCTGGTGGCGCGACGCACACTGGTTTTAGCCTTGACCTAGTGGCATCGGCGCCGGTCGCTGGGTCTCTGTGAGGTAAGGCCGTCGAAACGCACACAATTGCCTTTGCCCACGGTGCGCCCATAGTGTCCGCACAGGATGTCGTCCAGGTTCCCGCCCAGGACAGGCACGGATGCCGTCCCTTCCTCCAAGGGCGGCTGGGCGAATTCGGCATCGGATGCCGGACGGCACACGTCCCGCAAGTGGGCATTCGCCGCCGTCATGTCCGTGATGCCCGCCAGCGCCAGTCCTTTGGGCAACCGGCCTTGGCGGGTGGCAAAGGCGCGTTCGGGACGCCCCCGTGCTTCCGGCGGGTGCGCGGCAACCATGTGTGCCCCCCAGTGTTTCATGGCCCGCCCGAATTGGGTGAGGTTGACCTTGCCGCCCGCTTCTTGGGTCGTCCAGTAAGGGCTGCCGCGGCCACTGTGGAAGGCGCCGGACAGGCCGTGGGCTCCGATAACGTCCCTTACACCCCGGAAAC
>NZ_JBKKBJ010000090.1:0-18297 GCF_046714055.1 Methyloglobulus sp.
GCCTGGAGTGCCTTTCAATCAAACACAAGCTCAATCATTTTGCTCTCAGGGCTAAATTGTATTTGAAAGCCGTCCGGCTGGCTTTCGACGAGCTTCAAACGCTTAAGTGCGTAAGGTGAGTTATTAAATAACAGTAAAAAAGAAGAGATCCATTGATGACACAACTTACACTTGATAAAGCCAATCGAATTATTAACGCGGCTACGAATAAGGCCAGGACATTAAACATGGCTCCCCTGACTGTGGTGATATTGGACGCATCGGGACACTTGAAAGCACTGCAAAGGGAAGATGGCGCCACCGTTATAAGGCAACAAATTGCCACTGCGAAAGCATGGGGTGCCGTCAATATGGGCATTTCATCACGAAGTCTGGCGGCGGTAGCCGAACACCGTCCCGACTTTATGAACGCCTTGATAGGTTTGGCCGATGGCAAAATCATGCCAGTTCCGGGGGGCGTGCTGATTCGGGATAAGGGCAATACGATTATCGGCTCAGTCGGAATTAGCGGGGATTCTTCTGAACAGGATGAACGCTGCGCTATCGCCGGCATAGAAGCTGCTGGATTTGTTGCGGGTGTTTAGGAGTTCAGATAAAAATAAAAAAGGCCTGTGTCTTGACAGACACAGGCCTTTCTAAAATTAGAAAAACGATTAGCGTTTTGAGTATTGTGGACGTTTTCTGGCTTTGTGCAGGCCGACTTTCTTACGTTCAACAATACGTGAATCGCGGGTCACATAACCGGCTTTTCTGAGTGCGGGACGAAGTGTTTCGTCATATTCCATCAGTGCGCGTGTCAAGCCGTGGCGTATTGCTCCAGCTTGTCCAGAAGGGCCACCGCCTTTAACAAAAACGTTGACATCAAATATAGCCTCCATATTAACACACTGCAGGGGCTGGCGAGATACCATTTGGTCAGTTTTACGGCCAAAATAGTCTTCAATTGATTTTGTGTTGACTGTAATTTTTCCGTTGCCTTTAGTCGCGTAAACCCGCGCTACTGCGCTTTTACGACGGCCCGTTCCATAATACTGAGCTACTGTTGCCATGGTCTTCCTGCTTAAATGTCTAAAACTTTCGGCTGTTGGGCCTGATGATCGTGTTGTGAGCCAGCATAAACTTTCAATTTCTTGAACATCGCACGGCCTAATGGATTGTTGGGTAACATGCCTTTAACCGCTGTGTTAAGGATGCGGTCAGGGAAGGTTTTGCGTAATTTTCCCAAGTTAACAGTTTTGAGGTTACCGATGTATCCGGTGTGATGTTGGTACAGCTTGTTTTTTTCTTTAGTGCCGGTCACGCCAATTTTTTCAGCATTGACGACAATGATGTAATCCCCGGTATCGACATGCGGCGTATATTCTGGCTTGTGTTTGCCACGGAGACGACATGCAATTTCAGAAGCCAGACGACCCAAGGTCTTGCCTTCTGCATCCACCACATACCAATCACGCCTAACTTCTGCGGGCTTTGCACTAAATGTTTTCATCGTTACTTTGTCTTGCTGTTAAAGGCTTAAAAAAAGAGGTGGAATTCTACTAAACGTTTATGTTTTTTACAAGTTAATTTCCAGAATTGCATTAATAAAATACGTTAGCGCAATGTTTCAATCTACAGTTTAATATTCAAGGAATGTAATTTGCGGTAAAGGTGGGTGCGCTCGATACCGACAGCGGCAGACAGTTTCGCCACGCTGCCACCTGACCGCTCAAAATGGTACTCCAGGTAAGCCTTTTCAAATTGATCCCGGGCATCTTTTAACTGCAGGTTATAGAAATCCGGCACTGATACTGAAGGAGCCGAATCGTTGATGACAGTTCCAAGGGCCAGTTTTACTTCCTCCAGTTCGATTTCTTCGCCCACACCCAGTATCATCAAGCGCTGAACCAAGTTTTTAAGTTCCCTGACATTCCCGCGCCAACTGTAATTGCGCAAAAAGTTCTGCGCCGCCATGGAAAATTTTCTGAACGCCAGCTTGTCGTGGCTGACAAAATAGTTCACATAAAAATTCAACAAGCCCGGAATATCTTCACTATGTTCCCTAAGGGGCTGAATTTCCAAAGTGACTTCATTCAACAAATAGTAGAGGTCGTGACGGAATCGCCCCGATCTCACTTCGTCTGCCAAGTCAATCCGGGTTGATGCCAATACGCGCACATCGACACGAACCGCTTCGCTTCCCCCAACTCGCAAAAACGAGCTTGATGCCAAGGCACTGAGCAACCTTAACTGGGTCTCCTGATCCATTCCGGCAATTTCACTTAAGAATAAGGTTCCCCTGTGCGCACGCGCCAACAACCCCGGATAAATCTTGCCCACACTTTCCTTGCCAAAAAATTCAACAGCGGCATTTTCCGGTGAGATACTGCCCACTGCAACATCAACAAAAGGGCCTTCCCGGCGAACGCTGTTGTTATGCAGATAACGCGCATACAGTTCTTTGCCAACGCCCGCTTCGCCCACGAACAAGACCCTGGCATCATGCTGGGCCAGACGTTTTAACTGGTCTTTAGTCCGGGCAACAGTGGCGCTTTTGCCTACCGGTTCTATATCGGCCACCAACTGCTGTTTAAGCCCAGCATTTTCCCTTTGCAGATTGCTGGCCTCCAATGCCCTTGCCACGATCAGCAACAGTTTTGCCAAAGATAAGGGTTTCTCCAGGAAATCATAAGCACCGAGCTTGGTTGCCTCCACAGCGGATTCTACCGAACCATGACCTGACATCATAATGACGGGGCACAACAATGAATCTTCCGCAACCCACTCTTTTAATAGGGTTATGCCATCCGTATCGGGCATCCAGATATCCAACAGGATCAAATGCGGGTTTGATGAATTTTTTAAAGCCCGTGCTTCTGCGGCATTTTCAGCCGTTGCGACCTGATAGCCTTCATCTTCGAGAATTTCGCATACCAAACGGCGAATCTCCGGTTCATCATCTACCACTAATAGGCTAGGTGTTTGCTCATTCATAGTTTTTTCGCTGCTACATTAAACTGTGGGGAGTTGAATGATAAAACCCGCCCCCATTTTGCGGCGAGTATCAACCCAGATAGATCCACCATGTTCTTCAATTATTTTTTTGACAATCGCCAATCCCAAACCTGTGCCTTTAGCCTTTGTGGTGACATAGGGTTCGAAAATTTGTTCAATTTGCTCTTCATTAATCCCTGGACCATCATCATAAAAGGCAATCTCGATAAAATCAGAATAATTTTTTTGTACCTTGTAAAGATGTATTTCGATTAGACCTTCAACGTCGATAGCTTCCAGGGCGTTAATTATCAAATTATGGACTACCTGCCTGATGCTGACCGGATCCCCTTTTATTAATAACGAACCGGGTTCATACTCAGTCCTGAATTTTACTCCAGGTTTTACCGTGTACAATGCTAACACTTCTTGCACTAATGCGGGTAAGTCTATATCAGCCGCCTGTTTTTTGGCAGGTTTGGCGTACTGGGAGAAATCGTCCACCATTTCTTTCAGCGCCTCGACTTGCTGCACTATCGTCCTGGTTGATTTTTGCAAGATGTCAGCGTCGCCGGTTGCCAGTTTTGCCGCCAGCTTCACTTGTAACCGTTCCGCTGATAACTGGATGGGAGTCAGCGGATTTTTGATTTCATGCGCCAGCCGTCTTGCCACTTCGCCCCAGGCAGCGCTTTTTTGCGCCTGGATCAAATCCGTCACATCGTCAAATACCACAACAGCCCCCACGCGTTGCCCTTCTTGAGAAAACAATGGTGTACCCCGGCACAGTAATTCCTGTCGGCCATTCGGGCCTAGAAATGCGATCCTTTGCTGCCAAATATCATCGGTTTGCTCCAGCAAGCGCTGGATTGATTTTAAGGGTTCAGCTAGGTCTTTGTAGATATCCACCAGTTCCAATAAAGTCTGGCCGATAAAGTGGTTAACATGAACATGAAAAATCCTGTAAGCCGCCTGGTTAGCCGTACGAATCTTATAATCGACGTCAAAACTGATAACGCCTGCCGTCAAATTGGCGAGTATCGTTTCAAGGTAAGCCCTTTGGTTTTCTACCTCGAAACCGGCTCGCTTGGTTTCATCCCGCGCTTCGGCGATTCGGCGTGTCATCACATTGAATGATTCGACAAGAAAACCAAGGTCATCTTGCGCTATGACCGGCAACTGTTGGTCATAAAGCCCAGAAGCGACGGCTTGGGTGCCTTTAACAAGATCTTTTACCGGCGCGACTATATTTCGGATGCTAATAAATGCCACCCATATTGCCGCCAATAAGCTCATCAATAATACGAGGGACAATGCCAAGGAAAAACTCAGCTTCAGGGAATCCCTTAAATAATTCATCTCCTGATACCGGACAAAAGCAAATTCTACCGAATCTGCGAGATCGGCAATCCTTACCGGGACAGGATAAAGCGCCTGCAAATATAGCGGATCCTGGCCTTTGATGACCACAATTGCCCGGATCATCAATTCATCTTCCCTAACTGGCGCCAACGCCACATAATCATCATTACGCTGTAGCTGTAGCCGGATATGCTCATCGGGTAGGCTGGGCAATATATCGCCAGGATTAATGCTGCTGGAGGCGATAATTCGTCCTTGCTTTGAAAAAAGAGTGACCTCGGAGGCGCCTGAAAGTATAAGCAAGTTTTCCATTTCCAAAGCTGCCATTGCTTCGGATGAATAATCCAGGTTCTCGGCCAATTGCTGGGTTTGTCTTAGATGCGAACGCATCCTTTGGTCCAAGGCGACCTGGCTAAGTTCCAGTGCATCTTCCATCGCCCTGTCTATCTCTACGTTGAACCAGCTATCAATACCTTGATGCAAGAATTGCATGGAAAAATAAAACACGATCGCCGCTGGAGCCAAGGCGAGCAAAACAAACAGTGACACCATCCGGGTGGTCAGTCTTGAACCGGCTTCGCGTTTTTTTAACTGCCGGACTAAGGAATAAATATTAGCGCCGACCAACCCTAATAAGACGACAGAACCCAAGGCGTTGATGAGCAAAAGCCATGAGTACATCGCGCCCAATTCTGAAGATTCCTGCGTGGCCGTACTCATCAACTGTAGCGACAGTAGAATCAGGCAAAACAGGATGGCTACGGATAAGCCAATAGGCGGTTTTATTTTTTTAGCGTCCATACATACCAGTCACTGGATAAATACCACTGCGGATTCATATTAGCGATTGGGCGTAATGGTAGCGGCAATGCATCACGCTCGAATGTAATTTTCATTCTGGCAATATACTGTTTTTTGTGGGCAATTTTGGCTTTTTCTATGAGTGGAAAATCTCGCAGTGTCGATAACAAATCCAGCGCCGCCTGAAGCGTGGAAAAATTATCCACAGCCCCATTACTCTCGTTTCTCACCCGGTACATGTTCAGTAAGGCATGATACTGAATACGGTAGCGGAAGCTTTTTTCTACCAATGTCCCGTTCCAAAAATAATTGCGTTGTTCCTGGACTTTAAACTGATAAGTCCAGAATAAGGGGACACCATTGCGTAAGGCTTCAGTCGCCTTGTCACTCAATTGATAATTGATGTCGGCAGCCAGCACATAATCCTCGCCCAGCAAGGATGTGTCGGCATTTTTTACCGTAACCCCAGTATTGCTCGGATAAACTGAAACGGGCATCAGTAACAATAGTAAACATAGCAAAATGGCCGTTTTATTGTTTAACGATACACGCATAATAAAAACCATCCATTGAGGACTCACCTGTCAAAATCTGCCGCCCATAGTCACCTGGAATACCCCATCCGTCAGCAGTGGCCGGTAATTCTATAGCGTCGTCATGTGCCGATAAAAACTCTAGCATCTGCTTTTCATTTTCTTGCTTTAACACCGAGCAAGTCGCATATAGCAGTATGCCGCCGGGTGTCAGCAACGGCCAGATAGCGTTTAGGATGTTTTTTTGCATGGCCGTTATTGAGGCAATATCCGCAACCCGCCTCAACAGCTTGATGTCGGGGTGACGCCGAATAACTCCAGTTGCCGAACAAGGCGCATCCAGCAAAATCCGGTCAAACGGTTTGCCGTCCCACCAATCGCCAGGTTTGGTCGCATCGGCTACGATAAGTGTTGCTTGCAGCGCAAGACGTGCAAGATTGTCACTGACCCGCCGCATCCTGTTTTCATCAATATCGACGGCGACCAATTCGCTTATATTGGGTTGTTGTTCCAGTATATGCGCGGTTTTCCCACCTGGGGCGGCACAGACATCCAAAACCCGTTGTCCAGGCTGTACAGCTAGCAACTTTGCTGCCAATTGCGCGGCGCTGTCTTGCACTGAAACCCAGCCCTCTACAAATCCGGGTAACGCTTCAATCGGTACGGGTTTATCCAGGATAATTCCAGCAGGACATAAGCTAACCGCTTGTGCCGATAAGTTTTGTTCCATTAACATCTGAAGATATAGATCCCTGGAGGTTTTTGCCAAATTGACACGCAAAACCATGGGTGGCGGCTGGTTGTTTTCAAACAATATCGTTTCAGCTTGCTCCGGCCAATCCTGTTCTAACTGTTGGATCAACCAGTCAGGATGACTTAAAGCCGCTGTCTTTACTTTGTCCGCCTGTTGCTCAAGTGCGTCCTGTTTTCTCAGATAGTTTCTGAGTAGTGCATTAACCAATGCCCTGGCCCAGGGCAGTTGCCGCGCTGCCTGTACGGTTTCCGAGACTGCCGCATGAGGTTTTACTCGCATATACTTTAGCTGATACAAGCCGATTAATATCAGCGCCTTTACCTCCATTACCTTTAACGGCTTATCGAGCAACGCATTCAAAATGAAATCCAAGCGGTGATAATACCGGCACACACCATAACAAATGGCCTGTACAAAAGCTTTATCCTGGGAAGATTCAACCGTCTTAAGGGCATTTTCCAGCGCCGACGTCAAAGACTGCCCATCTTGCAGTACCCGTATAATGACACGGGCGGCAATCCATCGAGTATTCAAAATGTAATCAACCGAGCTTTACCCCACACACATGATGTGAGCTCAAAAAAGCCTGAATCGGTATTCGTTTTCCGCCTGGCAGTTGCACTTCAAGCAAACGTAGCAAGCCATCGCCTGTCGTCACATCCAGGTTTTTGCCAGTGCAGATTACCGTACCCGGATCAGCTTTGATGTCGGATGCTACCGCCTCGGCTTGCCAAATCCTTAATACCTCACCCTCATAAAGCGTTTGCGCTACCGGCCAGGGATTGAGTCCCCTTACGTTTCTGGCCAGTTGTTCCGCTGATTGCGACAAGTCCAGTTTGGCTTCGCTTTTGGTCAGTTTTTCCGCGTAAGTGACCAGATTTTCGTCCTGTTTTTCAGCGCGTACAGTTCCAGGTTCCAGTTGCGCGATAACTTTTTCCAGGCCAATCGCCCCTAGCGTTGCCAGTTTATCGTACAAATCCCCGGCGGTATCTTTTTCGGTTATTGCACATTCTTCCTTATGCAACATATCGCCGGCATCCAGCTTATGGATAATCCGCATAATAGTGACGCCAGTTTTTTCATCACCGGCCATCAAAGCCCGCTGAATGGGGGCTGCGCCTCGCCAGCGCGGCATCAACGAGCCATGGACATTGATGCAGCCGAATCCCGGTATGTCCAGGACGGCTTGCGGAAGAATCATGCCATAAGCAACCACAATCATAAGATCCGGTTTTAAGGCGCTTAGTTGCTGCAAATCTGCTTCTGTCTTCAGGCTGATTGGCTGAAATACCGGAATATCGGCGCTTAATGCCAGTTTTTTCACTGGGCTGGGCCGCATCTTGCGTCCCCTGCCGGCAGGTCGGTCTGGTTGTGTATAGACAGCGCAGACTTCATGTTTGGATGACAACAACTTGGATGATAACAACAGGCGTAAGCTGGGAACGGCGAAGTCGGGAGTTCCCGCAAAAATGATACGCACCTCAGTTTTGTTCCAGTTTGTGGATTTTCTCCAGTTTTTTCTTGATTCGTTGCCGTTTCAGGGAAGAAATATAATCAACAAACAACTTTCCTTCCAGGTGATCCAGTTCGTGTTGTACGCACACGGCCAGCAAATCATCGGCCTCAAACTCAATAGGTTGGCCTTCTTTGTTGAGTGCCTTGACCTTGATGCGTTCGGCGCGTTTGACCTTTTCATAAAAACCAGGCACCGAAAGACAGCCTTCTTCGGACTCTTCTGTGCCTTCCTTCGCAATAATTTCTGGATTAATCAAACACAAAGGTTTATCTTTCTCCTCACTGACATCAATGACGACAATACGCTGATGGACATTGACCTGGGTTGCGGCCAAACCTATTCCTTTAGCCTGATACAGGGTTTCCAGCATGTCATCGACCAATTTTTTGATTTTCCCATCGACAGCCTGAACTACAACCGCTTTTTTACGCAACCGCTCGTCAGGAAATTCGAGAATAGTAAGAACGCTCAACAAACTCTCCACTATAATTAAACAATACTGGAATTCTATATGAATTCATCTAGACTTTGAATTCATAATGATTAAAAAAGACACTGTCAGGAATAAACTATGGTATTTCGAACACTTACATTGTTAATAGTTTCTTTTTTCGTTACCACACCCTTGTGGGCTAACGGAGCAGGCAAATTATCAATCAATCCGTCCCATCCCGACCAATACACCGTTGTTGAGGGCGACACCCTGTGGGATATTTCAGGAAAGTTTTTAAGGCACCCTACCCAGTGGCCGGAACTGTGGAGTTACAACTCCCAGATTAAAAATCCACACCTTATCTATCCTGGCGATACCGTTTACTTTTCTGTCGTCGATGGCAAGCCCAGGTTGAGTTTCTCCAAGGGCAGCGAACCTTATCAGGATTCAGGCCGCATTCCATCCAGCGATACCTGTGTAGTTAGCGAAGAAGATATCCATAAAGGACGAACCAGCTTTGCGATGGCGGAAAATGGCAAGCTGTTGCCCTGTATCCGCGAAACCAGCGCGAAACAGGCCATTCGTTTGATTCCTACGGAAAACATAGCCAAATTCCTGACTTCGCCCAAAGTCGTCAGCGCCAACGAACTGAATGCCGCGCCTTATGTGGTCGATTTTGCTGGCGAACATCTGGTTGCGGCTACCGGTGACAAGCTTTATGTACGTTCCATTATTGAGCCACAGAGCTTGACTTACACCCTCTACCGCCCTGGCGACACGTTCAAGAACCCTGAAACCGGTGAAATCTTGGGTTATGAAGCCAAATACATCGCCGACACTACCTTAGCACAAGAGGGTGACCCGGCAACTGTGGTTATCGATAAATCAATCAGTGAAATCATTATCGGCGACCGCCTCATGCCGAAGTCTGAGGAACAGTTCACTATGAATTATTTTCCCAGGCCGCCTGAAGAAAGCATTAAAGGCAGCATTATCTACGTGCTTGATGGGGTAAACCAGATTGGCAAATACAATGTGGTCGTGATTGATAAAGGCACCCAGGATGGATTACTGCCCGGTCATGAGCTCGATATTTTTAAGCGCGGAAGGATTGCCAGGGATCCTTATAGTGCAGTCAAAAACGACCAAGTGAAGCTTCCTGATGAATTAGCGGGTACGTTGATGGTGTTTCGCCCTTTCGAACGCGTCAGTTACGCTTTGGTCATGAAATCCACGCAAGCGGTTCATGTCCTTGATAAAGTCCAAACTCCCTGAATACATCCGCCCAAACAAATAACAGCGGCATCAAATACTGGCTTGCGCTATTGCGTACGCCAGGCGTTGGCGGCAGGACTTTCCTTAAACTTCTTGAAACGCACACACCTCCTCAGTTATTTGCGGAGTCTAAGGCAGCGCTTTTAGCTTTAGGCCTGAAAAGCGACATCGTGTTAGCCATTAAACACCCAGACTGGTCAATCATTGACTCCGACCTCGCTTGGCTGGAACAAAAAAATAATTCCGTCATCATGCTTGATGATGGCAATTACCCGGTGCAACTTAAAGAAATTCCCGACCCGCCGCCGGTGCTGTTTGTACGGGGTAATCCCAAGTTGTTATCCTTGCCCCAAATTGCCATTGTCGGCAGCCGTAATCCATCGACATTGGGGTTGGAAACCGCTGCCGCTTTTGCCAAAACTTTAAGCCAGCACGGTTTTGTCATTACCAGCGGCTTGGCACTAGGTATCGATGCCGCCAGTCATCAAGGCGCACTTAGCGCTAAAGGCTACACCATTGCGGTAGCCGGAACGGGGCTTGATCGTGTTTATCCAGCGCGGCATATTGACTTGGCTACCGAAATTGTCAATACCGGCGCGATGATATCCGAATTCCCCCTCGGTACCTTGGCAAAAGCTAACCACTTTCCAAGACGTAACCGTATCATCAGCGGACTGTGCCAAGGCTTGCTGGTGGTTGAAGCCGCCAAGCAGAGCGGCTCTTTAATTACCGCACGCATGGCCTTGGAACAAAACCGCGAAGTTTTTGCCATCCCTGGCTCTATCCATAACCCATTGGCGAGAGGTTGCAATGCGCTGATCCGTGAAGGTGCCAAACTGGTCGAAACCACCCAGGATATCCTTGAAGAATTTAATCATTATATTCAACAAGATGAACATATCCCTACTTTAATATTGCAATCAGCGCTTGACCTGGAGCAACAAACACTATTGAATCGCGTCATGTTCAGCCCAACATCCATCGACAAATTGGTTGAGGATACCGGAACTTCGGTTGAGGTCATCTCATCCATGTTATTGATTTTGGAGCTACAAGGTTACGTAGAGGCGAACGCCGGCGGTTGCTATGCCCGTTTGAAATAAACCGAAGAAACTATGAAAGAAACTATTTTTGATGTCCTGATGTATCTTTTCGAACACTACATGGAGGATGAGCTTGAAATTCTTCCAGACAGTGACAACGTCAGGACAGAATTATTGGCGGTGGGTTTTGAGCCAATCGAAGTCAATAAAGCCTTTGACTGGCTTGAATCACTCAGCTTGCAACGCGGAATTCGGCCCACCATCTCCACCTCTTTCCGCATTTTCAGCAATGAAGAACAAGCAAAACTTGACCTGGAGTGCCGCGATCTGCTCATGTTTCTTGAGCGTTCCGGCATATTAACTCCAGCCAACCGGGAAGTCGTCATTGACCGGGCGTTGGCTCTGGAAGACGAAGAGCTGTCCATAGAAAAACTCAAATGGATTGTGCTGCTGGTCTTGCTCAGCCAACCGGACGAAGAAATTGCCTTTTCCAGAATGGAAGATATCGTTTACGACCTCGTACCCACTTATTTGAATTGAACTCGTTTTGAATTAAACCAGCCCCGCTCACATTATTGACCGAATGAGCAAGAATCTCGTTATTGTAGAATCCCCAGCCAAAGCCAAAACAATTGAGAAGTATTTAGGCAAAGACTTCCAGGTGCTGGCCTCTTACGGTCATGTCCGCGACCTTATAGCCAAGGATGGCGCGGTCGATCCCGAGAACGGCTTTGCCATGAAATACGAGGTCATAGACCGCAACCAGAGACATGTACAAACGATCAGCAAGGCGCTCAAATCAGCCGATGCCCTTTATCTCGCCACCGACCCTGATCGCGAAGGCGAAGCGATTTCCTGGCATTTGTACGAACTGCTCAAGGAAAAGAACCTCCTGAAAGACAAGCCGGTGCATCGGGTCGTGTTCCATGAAATCACCAAAAAAGCCGTCACCGAGGCCATCGCCCATCCTGCACAGCTCGCCACTAATTTAATCAATGCCCAGCAGGCGCGGCGGGCTTTGGATTATCTGGTTGGCTTCAAGCTATCGCCGCTATTGTGGAAAAAAATTCGCCGGGGTTTATCCGCAGGCCGTGTGCAAAGCCCGGCTTTGCGCATGATCGTCGAGCGCGAATTGGAAATTGAAGCCTTTAAAACCCGTGAATACTGGACGATTGATGCCGCATTAACAGCCAAGGAACAGGCTTTTAAAGCAAAACTAACCCATTTTAATGGGGAAAAACTCAACCAATTCAGCATTACTGAGGGCGGCTTAGCGGAACAAACCCGGCAAACCTTACTGGATGCCGCAGACGGCCAGTTAGTCGTCAGCAAGCTGGAAAAAAAACAGCAAAACCGCAATCCTGCCCCGCCTTTTATTACCTCAACCTTGCAACAGGAAGCCTCTCGCAAACTGGGTTTTACCACAAAACGTACCATGATGGTCGCCCAGCAATTGTACGAGGGTATTGACATAGGCGGTGAAACGGCGGGATTGATTACCTATATGCGTACCGATTCCGTGAATCTGTCCGTGGAAGCCGTGCAAGAAATACGCGCCTTGATTGCAGAAAGCTACGGGGCTGATAATGTCCCTAAAGAACCCCGGATATTTAAGACCAAGTCAAAAAACGCCCAGGAAGCGCATGAAGCGATACGTCCGACTTACCCGCGTTATCTGCCCAATCAGCTTAAATCCCACCTCAGCGCGGAACAATTCAAGCTTTACGATTTAATCTGGAAGCGTTCCATCGCCTGTCAGATGATCCATGCCACGTTGAATCTGGTCGCCGTTGATTTAAGCTGCGGCGATGATGGCAAACATGTTTTCAGGGCAACGGGTTCCAGCATTGCCAAGCCTGGATTTATGTCGGTTTACCTGGAAGGAAAAGACGACACCAAAGAAAGCGACGATAAGGAAAGCTTTTTGCCCGCTATGGAAGAAGGACGCCCCGTCAAACTTAATGATATAGTTGCTGGGCAACATTTTACCGAACCACCGCCACGTTACGGCGAAGCCAGCCTGGTAAAATCGCTGGAAGAACACGGCATAGGCCGTCCGTCCACCTATGCCTCGATTATATCGACCTTACAAAACCGCGATTACGTCACCCTGGATAACAAACGCTTCTACCCGACCGATGTCGGCAGGATCGTCAACAAATTCCTGACCGAACACTTCACCAAATACGTAGACTACGACTTTACCGCCAATCTGGAAGATGAACTGGACGCAGTATCACGCGGCGAGCAGGACTGGATTCCGCTCATGAGCAAGTTCTGGAAGCCGTTTAGCCACTTGATCCATGAAAAGGAAGAACAGGTCCAACGTAAGGATGTCACCCAGGAAGCGATTGACGAAAAATGTCCCCTTTGTAATAGCCCCTTATCCATCCGTTTGGGACGAAATGGACGCTTTATTGGCTGCACCAACTACCCGGAATGCTCGTATACCCGTAACTTGAATGAAGATGCCGCCGCAGCGACTGAGCCGGAAACCGTCGAAGGCCGGGTTTGCCCTCAATGCGAATCGTCTTTGGTTATTAAAGTCGGTCGTTATGGCAAGTTTATCGGGTGCAGCGCGTATCCCAAGTGCAAACACATTGAGCCGCTGGAAAAACCGCTGAATACTCAGGTCGAATGTCCGCAATGCAAAAAAGGCAGTATCCTCAAACGCAAATCGCGTAATGACAAAGTATTTTATTCCTGTTCCGAATATCCCAAGTGCAGTTACGCGCTCTGGGATGCACCAATCCATGAAAACTGCCCGGAATGCCATTGGCCTGTTCTCGTGGTCAAGGAAACCAAAAATCGCGGTGTAGAAAAAACCTGTCCACAAAAAGACTGCAAATACGCAACGCCTTACGAAGGCGACCCTGCCGATGTGCAAGGCCCGAAAGAAACGGCAGCTTGATTTAAAACCATAAAACACTGTAAAAACTACCATCCCCCCATCAACATCTTCCTACGATCCCCGGCATCCAATACCTTACTACAACTATCCCAATCAATATCAGCAACGTGACTATAGCGTTCATCAAACGGATGACGTTTGGGAATGCTGCGAATTTTACGTTGCGCCTCCTGCTCATCACCCAGTGCAATATCAACCCAGGCATCTTCAAGTATGTCTGGCACCTGCCCGAAAAGCTCAAAAATATCTTCCAAACGTTCCGATAACAACTCATGAACCCGGTCTTCAACAGACCCCCGGTAACGCATGTTATAAAGCAATACCTCATCACGAATTTGGCCGATGCGCTGAATACGTCCTTTACGTTGTTCCAGTCGCGTTGGGTTCCATGGTAAATCGAGGTTGATTAAGGTACCCAAGCGTTGCAGGTTAAGCCCTTCACTTGCCGCATCGGTACCCAAGACCAAACGTAATTGTCCAGTGCGCACCAACCGTTTGATTTCATCACGCGGTAGACGCTTGAATTGACCATTTCTTAATAGCCCTGAACGATTACTACCCGCGTAAATAGCAATCTGTTCTTCGGGAATATGATGTTCGGATAACTGATTAGCCAACCACCACACTGAATCATAGTATTGCGAAAAAATGATGCACCCCAGTTCCAGCCAGCCTTTATCAAACAAAAAATCAACTACTTTTTGATACTTGGGATCATTTTCACGATCGGATTCCAGCGCGTTTAAGCATTGCTGCAATAACTTGATTTCAACTGCCGTCAGGTCTTTCATAGTCTCAGTAGCAATACTATCAGTGTCGTCTTCATCTTCTGACACTAACAATTCGCTATCAGCTTCTGTATTCCATTCATTCAGTAACTTTTCTACGGTTCTTTGGCCTGCGTACATCGTGCTTCCGATTCGGCGAAGTAACAACGTTTTAAAAAAACCAGCACCTTTAACTCGTTTACTCAGTGCAGCACAAAACTCTTCCGCCAAGGCGTATGCACGCTGAAAATATAAAGGCAAAACGATTGATTCATGAGCCTGCTCACCAAACAATTTAACCTTAACTGGTTGAAGATAAGGCTCTCCTGTTGCTGGGTCTATGGTATTTTCAAGATAAGTCCGAGTGCGGCGAATGATATGTAGAATGAAAGGATTAAACTCTCGTCCGTAGTTACTCAGCACACGCCGTATCTGAGTTTTATCAGGCCCTAGCAACCGATTATAGCTTTCCGAAGAGGCGATATAATTACTCGGCTTCAACCCTAAGCGACGACGTAATAATTTAAAACTGGCATGTTCACGTTCATTTGGCAGCGGGTTACGTATCCATTCCCAGGCCAAGGCTTCAGATTTAAGAAACGGTCTTTCCCCCATCACCAGAGGCACTGTGTTTTCTGCATTACGCCAGGGACTCCAAGCATCGCCCAAAACTTGATCATTACCTTGGGCTAACACGCTCAATAAATCGAAAGCTTCAATGGGGTGCAATTGCACGGGCGTTGCTGTTGCCAGCAACATGCTTTTGGTTTTCATCCCCATTTGCAGCAAAAAAGCCATGAGATTGTTAGGTTCCGCTCTTTCTTCAACTGCCTGGTCATTTACTTTACGCCGACGGGAACGATGCGCCTCATCAACAATCACGCATTCATACTGTAACCGCAACAACAAGTCGGCTACATTAGAACCCGAAGTAATTAACCCTTGGGAGACGATACCCAACCTGCGCGGGCACACGCAAATACTTTCCGGGCCGATGGAAGGCCACACAATCCCTTGCTCATCAACCCAATTTTTACCTGTCCAAATGGCTGATGGCATGTCCAGCAATTCCATCAATTCATCTTGCCATTGCAACAACAAGGGTTTTGGCGCTAGCACTAACACGGGTTTAGTACCGGTCATTGCCATTAACATACCGGCTAGCGCCAGTTGCACGGTTTTACCCAAACCCACTTGATCGGCTAACACATAACGCGCACCACCTTGTTGATGGTCGGTAAAAGCGCGTTGCACAAAGAACTTTTGATGTGGCCATAAGCCCAATTCTTTGCGATAAACCGGTGTCTCTACGATGGCTTGCTCAGGTGCAGGATTTTCCTGCCATTGTGTAGTGCTGACAGTCTCACGCTCGGCAATACGTTTAATATCAGCAATCACAAAATCGCTTAAAGGTACGGCATGATGATGATTCCACAAGGTATCAAATTCATGCTGAATCCAGTCAACGGCATCGCTGGAATTATCTTCCCACAGTAATTCATAATTCAGCTTCCATGCCGTCAGAGACTCGTTAATACTGCCTAAAAAACTGGTTTTGGAACCATCCATTAAGGTGATTACGCCCGCTTTACCATGAACCAAGCCAAACGTGGTATCTGGCAATACCCGCACTTGTAATTTACCTGAGATTAAATAGTCGTACAGTTTACGGAATCTGTGCCGATTGGCTTCCGGCAATAATTCCGGCTCGCCTGCGCACCACGATTTACGCATCGCTTGTTGGGCGGCTTTGGCGGTGCTTACATCTACAGGGTCTAAATCTGAATTACAAATAACACGAATATTACCGCTGACCGACCCTAACGCTTCGCCTGCCACTTCAAAAATGCTCGACCTGAAATAACCAGCAATACGATCATAGCTTTGGGCGTTTTGCAGCCTTTGATTTAAAAAGCTTTCATCTAAAGGGGTTTGACGGGAAGAGTAACGGGTTATCATTAGGCGTTGAAGTTCTCTATTGCCCCAGCCAGGGTATGCGCAGCTTCAGCATCGATTTCCCAGTGCGGCATGTGATCTGTATGGGCTAGACGGTTTAAGTAGCGCAATATTTCCATTATTTTCTTACGATTGCTCCAGTAATCGGTGACTTCCGCCGTCAGGTAATTGATACCTTCTTTGGTATTTTCTTTAGTGACCGTTTCATGCAGGGCAAACAGCACATGACGCATTAAAGAACCGGCAAAGTTATCACCACCGAGATTAGAACGTTTAAATTCAGTGCCGGTTTTAAAGCGTACTTCATTGGCTTTGGTTTTGGCAAACATAAACGTGTATTCACGCACGCCAAAGCCTTTAGCGAGTTCCTGATACGCACCGGCACGCAATTCGCCATGTTTTTCCAGTTCTAGCCCTTTTAAGTACAGGCGTTCGGAAGCCGCTAAGCCTTTCCATTGAAACTCATCAAAACCGGTGGGAATTAAATGATTACAGGCGATTTCAACGGCTTGATCAATCAGTTTTTCAAACGCGGATTTTTGGTTTTTTTGCTTTTCCCGATAAAGCTCGTTCTCAATGTTAATGCCTTCAATGGTAGAGTATTGGGTCATCACTCTTAGGGCTGCGGCATAAGCGGCTAATTGATAATCGGTGTCGCCGAAGTTGGGTTGGTCTTTATCGTCAATAGCTAACATTTCATCGAGTTGAGCGCGGACTTCATCTTCGATGAGGCTAGGCAATTCGTCGGGGAAAACCTCTTCGTGATGGGTGCGTTTGCGCAGTACCAGCAATACCGTGCCTTGAACATAATTGCCTTTCTTAAGGCCTGATGAAGTTTCAGTGGCAATCGTCCATGCTGAACTGACATGCAGACCTGCCGCCCATAAAATCATGCCTAAATCAGCCCAAACGGCAGGGTCTTGATGGGTGAATTGCACCATTTGTAGGCCGTTATCAGGCATTTTATTGTTCAAGTTACGATAAATTTCGACCATTGATTGTTTAAAATCAGCACCGTTACCTGTAACAGCTAAACCTTTTCTACCATCCACAGGCCATGAAGGAAAAGCTCTTTTCAAATCTGGTTCATACCAAGCCAAGAAAAAATCTGAAAGCTCATGATAATTGACCGCATCAGCATAAGGCGGATCAGTAATCCAAAGGTCTTGTTGAGATTCGATACTACGGGCATCGTAAGGTACGATCGTACCGCTTGTATTGATGTTTGCTACCCTTAGCTCTTGATTAAATTGGACATCAGCTAAAGTAATTCCGCGCGCTGGATAGTTATAGAGTGTATTCAATGACTGATTTGAGAAGGTTTGACCAATCTTACCTACGCCACCACCACTTTGTATGCTCGAAATCCATATCGATAATCGAGAGTTCCAATTTGCAGCAAACCCTGTAAGTAAAGCTATTCTTACAATTTCATCACAATCAGTGATTTGTTTTGTAAATGAATGATAAAGACCTAAAGTAAGTAGTTGCCTCGGCGTAAATAAATGATGCCAATAACTCCAGCCCTTTTCTCTTATCAGTTGATCTGTATTATACCCCCGTTCAATTTTTCGACTCGGAATATAGCCTTTTTCCTGCCAATCGCTAAAGCGTTCTTTTAGTAATTCGATAACTTGCAGTTCTCGCTGCAAGTCCTCTTTAGTGACCGAGCAATAATGCCGACGTGTTTTTTTTACCGACTCCCCTTTGGCATTGGTGGTCCAATAGATTTCTGCCCAACGAATACAATAAAGCCGCTCTTGAAATACATCATCAGGGCGTGGCACCAGGTCTTCATTTTCCAAAAGACGTAAGCCATAAGCGGTTTTTCCATCAATTTTTTTATCGCCGCGCAGTTCTGGAATAGAAAAAGTTTCTCCTGTTTCAGGTCAAACCATGCGTCCTTTTTGAACAGTTCCTTTTTTTGCTTTAGCGAAAGTTTCTTTATCGGCATTAACGACCACTTCAATATCGTA
>NZ_JBKKBJ010000091.1:0-8048 GCF_046714055.1 Methyloglobulus sp.
CAGGGATCAATACGGCCGCCAGACGCACCATCAGCGCAGCAAATACCAATAGCCAAGGGCGCGTCATTTGCGCACAAACCAAACTCCACACCCCCCGCTCCCGATCCTCCTGCACCAGCCCGTAAGTGAAGGGAGTCGCTATTTTTGCGAAAGCTTGTTTTGGGCATCCCAGCCCAAGCAAGCGGCAAAAACTTAACGCGACCGCCAATGCCTGCGGCTGCCCCAGCCGTCCTGCTTCCCTCGTTTGATACCCAACAAGGGGTATCAAACATTGGTTACGCAATGACTCGACGCGATGTCGGAATGCTTTGCATTTTCACTACACAAAAAAACGCTTCGTGAAAACGCCCAGCCCTATCGCTTCTGGGGACTACTCGACTCCTGTCTCGCAGCGAGCGCCACAAAGCCCACTGGCAATTCTTCAACGCTGGCTACTCCGTACTGTTTTAGGATTTGTGCCTTGAATGATGCCTCGCGCACGTCATGGTTGCCATCGTTTGCCAAGCCTTGCCGAATGTCTTTTTTGATGGCGCTCCAGAATGTTGCAGCACTGGGCATGGGTGCCATGATTTCCGCTGCCGCCGCGCCCAATCGCGGCGCAACCAAAACACTCCCCAACCAAAATGCCAGCAAGATAAACAGGGCGGTGCGGCTGCATTTAAGCCAGGCGGAAACGGCCATTGCCAGGGCGGCGAATATGGCGTAATAAACCAGGAACGTGCTACTCAAGGCAAACAGCCTGAGCATATCGTCGTTGGCGAGAGCAAAATGTTGATACAAAATGATCATCGCGGCCAGCATGGCGGGCATCAATACCACCACAAACACCAATAACAAACCGGCAAACTTGCCCAGCAACAGCTTCGTGCCCGATACCCCCAGGCTATGCAGCATACGCAACGTGCCCTGCTCGCGCTCCCGGGTCACCGCATTGAAAGCCATGCCGATGATCAACAGCGGCAGCAACGCATACAACACAAAGCCGGCCGTTACCTGTCCGAAACGGCTCGCCAAACCTTGATCGGCCGCCGGACTAAAACGCGCCCGGTTGCGCTTATGCGGCTCCAGCCAGAGGGCTTGCCCGGTATATTGCCGCAAGCCGGGATCAACCGCTGCCAACGCCGAATCCGGCTTGAAGACATAGATGCCGAAATGTGCCGCCGAATGGGGATTCTTGACGCCCTGGCTATCCCACTGCTCCTTGGCCGTCTTGCCTACACTCTGTTTTTCTTGCTGCGCCTGCCGATACTCATCGGCGGAAGCCAGAAAAAACCCCGTCAACACCAAAAACACCGAACAGGCCAACAGCAACAGCCGACCATCCCTCAGCACCGAAAGCATCTCTTTATGTACAATCGAAACGATCACTGCAATCCCCGCGCATGGGCCAAATATTTGTGTTCCAGTTCATCATGCGCCACAGTATGGGCATCGAACTCTTCGACGAGACGACCCGCTTTCATGATGCCGATCCGGTCAGCGACCTGCTTGGCATTGAACAGGTCGTGCGTGGCCATTAACACCGCCAGCCCTGAACCGGCCGCTACGCGTATCCGTTGCGCAAAATCATTGGCGGCACCGGGATCAAGGCCGGAGGTCGGTTCATCCAGCAGCATGGCTTTCGCCTGTTTCGCCGAGGCGATGGCCAGGCCAACCTTTTGCCGCATGCCCTTGGAGTAGGTGGACACCCGCCGGTTATGCGCATCGGCTTGCAGGCCCGTGCGCAAAAGCTGGTCATGGGCCTGCTCGCGCGGTATCCGAGTGCCGGCCAGGGCGCAGAAAAAAGTCAGGTTTTCAAGGCCGCTCATATAGTCGTAGAGCGCGACGTTTTCCGGCAAATAAGCCAATTTGGCGCGTACCCCTGCCGGATTTTCGCCGGGAGATTCGTCTTCAATGTACACATTGCCGCCAGTCGGTTTATTGAAGCCCAGAAACGTGCTGATAGTCGTGGTTTTTCCGGCGCCGTTGCCGCCTAACAGCGCATAGACACAGCCCGCAGGCACGGATAAATCAAGACCATCGATCACGCGATGATTTTTATAGTTGACGACAAGGTTTCTCGCTTCAAGCAGGGTTGTAATGGATGTCATGATGATTGCTTAAAATTTATTTAGGGTTCGTACGCTATTCCGGCAATCACTGACCGGGGCAATTACTGCCATTAAGTTAAGCCGTCATTCTGGCAGGGATTGGCAGAGAGGATTCCGTATCCTATTCTGCACTCCCTCCATCCTTGGAGGTCGCCGGAATCCAGGACACAGGGATGTGTTCATGGCTTGCCATCCATGGCCTCTAGATCTCGGCAATCCCTGCCGAGATGACGCGACTCCCTTAACTTAATGGCAGTGATTTCTATGCCCTGTGGGTACTCAGAGCGTGGGCATCATAAGCGAAAGCGAAACCCATCACGACTCTATAGACACCTCAATTGGTGCCCCAGCCCACATGCAAAGCGGTTGTTTGACCAATAGGCTTTAATTGATAATCGTGTTGTTGCCCATGCCAGGAAAGATAAATTTTCTGCCCATCACTGACCAGAAACGGCTCATCGAGCATATCTGCAATTTGTACAAGCGCTTCCGGTTTCGTCCAGCTAGTACCGGCATCCGCTGACTTTATGACCTGAATACCATTGTTTTTGCCATCAAATTCTTGCCAAACTACAGCCACCTGCTGACCCAATGCCAATACATGCGGATGGCTTGCGCCTGCATTACCAAAATTAATCGGGCTGGAAAAACTTTGCCCTGAATTTTTCGAACTTGCATAAAACAGGCCCTGTCGAGTACTGGAATTGCTAAACCATACGGCGTGATAAGTTCCGTTATCCGCAATAGAAAGACCGGGGCCATGGTGGGGGCATCCTTCGATTTCCCAATTATCCCTACCTAAATGCTGCATGACACCTGGGTTATTCCAATCCTTAAATTTGACAATGGCGTGATCACGTATGCCGCCTGCAAAAATATGCCGCCAGGCAATAACCGGCGTGTTGTCCCGGTCTATTGCCGTATCAATCCGGCAACATTCACAGGTATGCGCGGCGATGCTTTTGTTGGGATAAAAATGCTGGCCGCCATTGTCAGACCATGTGTAATAAAGAGCCAGTCCTTTAAACTCCTGACCTGCTTTTTTTGCTGCTTCGGCATCACGCGCATCCAGCCAGGCAATAAAAATTTCTCCATTTTTGCCGATAGCTAGGCTATCAAAATTATGCCCGATGATAGCCAGATTATCGTTGACCGTAACTGGCTCGGAAAAATGTTTGCCGCCGTCGTTTGAACGGCTAAAACGCACGTAAGCGCTGAATTTTTTATCCAGTGACCGCACCCAGGTCAAATAAATAGTGCCTTGCGCATCCAGCTTTATTTTCGGACGGACCTCCCCCTTGGCCTTTATCGGCTCGGCAACGGCATTCACCTTGACAGGCGCCGTAAACGTTACGCCTTTATCTAGGGAAGATTGCACATAAAGGTGTTCATTGTTCACCCAGGCTATCCATAGTTCACCCTTGGAACCAAAAGCAGCAGTTACCGTTTCAGAACATTGGCTGGTTGGGGGCGTTGCCGGATTGGCGCAGATGCCGATTTTTTCTGTCTGATGGCCGTGTTTATGCGGTTTTTTGGCGATTTCAGCCTGCTTAACAGCCATGTCTTTTGCATAGCCGTGAACAGTAAAAATTGCCATAAATAGAAAAAGAATAAGCGATTTCATAATGATGCCTGTAAAAATGGATAGGGCCGGCAAACGTCTTATTGTTTGTCCGCCGTTATTGGTGGGCGGTTAAAGCCTGCCCACAATTCTCGCTGCGGTCGAAAGTGAAAACACGTTGGCAATTGGAAGCCTTTGCAGAATGTGCAATCGATCGGCAAGACCTAGTTTTGCATCGTGTGCCTAGGCAATCCGCCATGTCGTATGTGGACACTGCAAAACCTAAATGGTTTCCAGCACCACCAATAGCGGCACAAACAACGCCTCTTGCTTTTCTTCCGGTTGCTTATAAAGCCGGAAAACCGATTGTGCCTGATGGTCATCGTCCTTTACCAGAAAGCGTACCAATACATGAGTGTCCAAGGCCATCATTGAAAGCTATCCCGTATTTTTTGCCTGATGGCGGCATCCATCCCCTCAACGCTCACCGCTCTCCTGCCCGATTTATGCAATACGCCATAAACGTCATCCACCTTTTTAGTGATCGGCTTAAGTAAGACCTCGTGTTTTTCGGTCGTCATAAATTCAGTTTTATCACCAGTATACAAACCTATAAAATCCTTTGCCCCTATGGCGATCCTAGCCGTTAAGAACCCCGTGCAAATACTCGCCAAAGCTAGCTGTTTGGCTAAACGCTACCTATGCCGCGCTTAGAAACTCAGGGCACCTTCTATAAAGAATGTCCGTTGTGGATAAGGGTGGAACACGAAAGCGGTTTCATCGGTTAAGTTGTTAATGCCGAAAGAAACCCGGCTTTTGGTATCTTTGCCAAATATATTGTTTTGGAAGCGGTAATTCGTTTTGAAATCCAGGAAAAAATAGCCATCCTGAGATCCGAATACCCCATTCACCGTATCCCCGTTATCTATGTCATTGAACGAATCATTGGTATAACGCCCTGCCATTGACACATCCCATGCTTGGTTGATGTGATAAGTCGTGAACACGTTGAACCGCCATTCAGGTAACCGGATGCGTTGCTTGCCAGTCAGGTTGAACACTGTTCTCCTCCCGTCAGCTTCTGTAAAGACGATATCTGGGCCTCCATCTTCCACAATGGCATCCATCCAAGTAGCATTGAAACTTAGGTCGAAATCAGAGCCTAAGACCCTTTGCTGGTCGTAGATCAATTCAACGCCTGTGGTGCTGGTTTCAGGAATATTTTGGAAAGCCGACTCTGTAAGCACACCGGATGCACGGCGAACCGACTGGATAAGGTTGCGGACATCATCCCTAAAAACGTTGACCCGGACATACCCATCGGGCAAGCCATACTCAACCATAAAGTTATGGTGCCAGCCATCCTCTGCATTCAGCAATGCGTTCGCTGTAGTGATAGAGGTTGGGGATTGTAAATTTTGATACAGTTCGGCAATTACCGGGAAACGGTAAGCCCGGCCAAACGAGTAACGGAACTTCCAATTGTCTGGCTCGAAGCCGATCGAGGCTTTCGGGGAAATGGCCTCGTCATCTCGGTCAGGTAGCGGCCTACCACTGGCGATACCATTTTCACCGCTCCACCATTCATAACGGGCACCCAAGGTCAAATCCCAGTCGGGCAGAAAATGGTAAGCAAACTGCCCAAATAAAGCGTTGGTCATCGTTTCGCCTGCGTTGCGACGACCTACATTTTCTTTTCCAACTTGGTTGGCGTAATCCGTGAGATCAAATTGCTGAAATCCCAGAGTGTAATTATCGAAATGATAACCCCCTAAAAATTCTAACTGTTCCCAGCCAAACAATTCTTTGGTGCCAAGCTTGAGGTCATAATTTACCCAATTAAATTCATTGAACACTTGCAATTGCCCAGTATTTTTATTGAGCGGATCATTCGGGCTGAAAAAAGCGCTGCTACGGTTATCGGTAAACACATCCAGATAGCTAATGGTGCTATCAATATTCCAAGTGTCGGTGATAGCGCCTTTAAACTGCAAACCGAGTTGCAGGGTTTGGCGATGGTCATCGCTTGGGCCAAAGCCACTGTTTACAACATTAAAGGCTGAGCCCGCAAAAACTGCATCATCACTGTTTCTATCATCCCCGTAAAAGGGTGCGCCTTTCGCGTCAGTCAGATAATTCCTTTGAAACTCAGTTCTGCGCGTACGTTCTTCAAAAGCGCCGGTAAAAATCGCCTCTAAATCCGGCGTAATAGCATAACCCAGTTTCAGTTTGACCAAATCAGACCGCACCCTTTCAGGCCCAGTATCACCGTAAATCAAGCTGGGCGTACCTCGCGTATCAAACACCGGCACAGCGCCAGTGACAGGGGTATCTGTTCGCTTAGGTGTTCCCAATCCGGTATTGTCAATAAAATAGCTCTGCGGTTGGCTTTCCGCATCCAGGCGGTTATAAGACAAAAAGACTGTTAAATCGTCAAAGCGGTTGCCAAAAGAAAAAAATTCGCGATGGCCTTGAAAGGTGCCGCTATCGTCGCCTATAAACTTCCAGGGCTGCACAAAAAAGCTGCCTTCCATGTAATATTCTTCTTTCATGGGCATGTGGGTTTTCATATTGACTACGCCACCAATAGAATTGCCGCTGTACTCCGCAGAAAAAGGGCCGTAGACAACATCCACTGAATCAATTTCATTAGGGCCGACCATAGACCAGCGCGGCGCGCCGTTAAATGAGGCTTGTAATTGGTTATGTAAGGGTAGGCCGTCGGCAAAAACCATGTTGCGCGCGGTAGAGAACATATCGGCACCCCGGATGCCTAGCACGCCATTCGGGTCGCCAATGTAGCGTTGACGAATTTGTAGGCTAGGCTGATATTTAAGGACTTCTTCCGTGGTTTGGGCATTTTGACGCTCGATATGGGAACGGGTAACGCGGGTAGAAGGCGAGGTGTAATGGGAATCACGCGGGGCTTTTTCGGTGACGACCATCTCATCCATGATTACGGCACTGTTATCTTCATTCACTTCCTCGGTGGTCGCTTTTTCGGCTTTGCCTTGTTCTTCATTGGCTGATTGTGCAGACCGCTTGGCAGTAGCCGGAGTAGTTTGCCCTTGCGATGTTTGTTCTTTGCCAACAACGGTCTCAGCTTGTTTTCCAGCGGCTTTATTCACCCTATAGGGTTGGTCTGGTAGGGATTCAGCGATTGCGGCGGTGCTTGTTAAGGCCATAAGAACCGCGCTCATTAGGGTTTTTAACGCAGGCCTTCTGGTGGCGGCGCCACTATGCTTAGTAACTATTATCATGATTGATCCTCGTTTTATTTTTATGTTGTTTGCACTAAAGCGCTTCGGGAAAATAAGGTTGCGCTACATTTCATCTCTAAAATTAGGGTTCGAATGCCTACCTAACAAACTCGTTAAAGCGGCACACCCTCAATGCGCGTCAATTGATAGCCTTGTTGGGGAGCGTGCCAGGAAAGGTACATGTGCTGCTCGTCACTTACCAAAAAGGGTTCGTCGAGCATCGTCCCTGATTGCGCCGCCATTGCCGGTTTTGCCCACGTCTTGCCGCCGTCATTGGATTGCATGAATTGCACGGTATTTTGCTTGCCGTCATATTCTTGCCAAACGATACCCACCCGTTGGCCTAAGACTAAAACGTGAGGGTGGCTGGCCCCTGCATTGCCAAAGTTGATGGGATTGGAAAAACTCTTCCCCGCATCGGTTGAATAGGCGTAGAACAGCCCTTGTTTCGTGCTTGAATTGCTGAACCATACGGCGTGGTAGGCATTTGATTTAGCTATTGAAAGGCCAGGGCCATGATGCGGGCAAACATCGACAGCCCACTTTTCATCGCCCATGTGACGGATAGCCCCTGGCGAATTCCAATCCTGAAAGGTCACGACGGCGTGATCGCGAATTTCCCCATCAAAAATATGCCGCCAGACAATAACCGGTAAATTGCCCTGGTTAACGGCGGTATCCAAGCGGCAACATTCGCAGGTATGGTCGGCGATTTTTTGGTTGGGGTAGAAAGTTTTGCCGCCATCCTTAGACCAGGCATAATACAGCGACAAGCCATTAAATTTTTGCCCGGACTTCTTGGCCGCTTCGGTATGGCGGGCATCCATCCAAGCCACCAGGATTTCGCCATTTTGGCCTATTGATAAGCTATCAAAACGGTGCCTGATAACATCAATATTATCGTTGACCGTCATAGGCGCAGAAAAATGCTTTCCGCCATCTGTTGATTGGCTGAAACGCACATAACTGCTGCGTTTTTTGTCGAGCGATATTGCCCATGTAAGGTAAATACTGCCCTTTGCATCCACCTTTATTTTGGGGCGGCTTTCGTTTTGGGCAGCGACCGCCTCAGGGATTAAATTTACAACGATGGGATCAGAATAATTAAGGCCTTTGTCGGGTGAAGACTGCACATAA
>NZ_JBKKBJ010000092.1:0-7659 GCF_046714055.1 Methyloglobulus sp.
GACGGCAAGCCCTGAGTGTTCGTTAGTGACCCCAAGCGCACCTGTGGGCCCGAAACCAAAGCGGTGGACATCGAATGTTGGGGCCGGTTTATCCGTAGTCCGCAGGTGCATGCCCCGTTCTCACTGGTAGACACCTACCAGCTTGCTTAGTGTCACTGAAAACAGGACGGAAAGGCTATATGGCGAGCGACACCCAGAAGCCAAGCCAATTTATGGAAAAACGCCAGTATCTGATACGCCGCTTGGTTGGATACAAATAGACCATACCACGGTTGACTTGATTATAGTCGATCCGATTGACCGTCTACCGATAGGCCGTCCTTGGATAACCATCGCAATTGATGTTTTTAGCCGTTGTATTGCCGGTTTCTATCTATCCCTGGAAGCTCCATCGGCAACAGGTGTTGGGTTTTGTTTGACGATGGTCGTCAGCGACAAACAAACCTGGCTGGAACAGCGCGGGATTGACGCAAGCTGGCCGATTGTGGGAAAACCCTGCCGTATTGGGGTTGACAACGCCTCTGAATTTCATTCAGCCGCCTTTGAACGTGGTTGCAAACAACATGGCATAGAGATTGAATGGCGACCGCCAGGACAACCGCATTTTGGCGGGATCGTTGAACGCGTCATCGGCACTTTAATGACGCTGACACATGAATTGCCTGGAACAACATTTTCAAACCCGAATCATCGGGGCGATTATGACAGCGACCAGACCTCGTGCCTGACGCTCGAAGGACTTGAACACTGGCTAGCGCTAGCGATAACCAAGTATTACCACCTGAAACCGCATGAAGGGATGGACGAAGACATACCCTTGTATCGCTATGAACAAGGTCTCCAGGCAATGGCCCATGCCGGCAAAACTATTCCAATGCCGCGTGACCCGCGCGCTTTCTTAATTGACTTTTTGCCTGTAGTACGGCGTTCATTGCAACGCGATGGCATCATCATCGATCACATCACTTATTATAGTGATGCACTGCGCCCTTGGATACGCTTACGAAAAGAGCCAGGCTCTTTGATGATCCGCCGCGATCCCCGTGACCTATCACAAATCTATGTATTTGATGCCGAGAATAATTATTATTTTGTAGTGCCATACCGGATGTTGTCGCGACCCCCCATCACCCTATGGGAACATAAATTGGCACGTAAACGCTTACATGAACAACGGCGAGACAAAATTGACGAAAACAGCCTATTTGCCGCGATTGATGAAATGCGTGAAATCGAGCGCAATGCCGAAACAATGACGCGCACAGCCCGCCGCAACCGGACACGACGGCAAGCTGTTTTGACATCCGAGAATCCGGCAAACCAAAAGCAACCACCAACTTCACAAGAATACACCGAGCCAGTCAGCCCATTTGAGGATATAGAGCCGTGGTAGGCTTGAATCACCTGAATCCTGAAACAAAAACTGAGCCCTGTTGCCTAGCATGGAACGGCTCACCCATCTCAATGTAGGGCGTTGGATTGGCTATACCCGTGCCAACCAAATGCTCGGCCAACCCGAAGCACTCTATACGAACGAACCCGGAAAGCTCCGACCACAAAACCTCCTCATCGTCAACCCAAGCAATAACGGCAAGACCAGGATTGCAGAAAAATTCGTGAGGTTGCATCCACAAAGGCATTCCGATGAGGGTAATAATGAAATTATTCCGGTCCTTAAGGTGCAAATGCCACCCGAAGCAACCAATAACCGTTTTTACACTGTCCTGCTCACTGAGCTTGGTACACCCGTCGGCTATTTTGGGCACCATATTATGCGCGAAACGTTGACCCTACGGCTCATGCGTACCGTCGGTGTCCGTATGCTTATTATTGACGAGGTGCATAATTTACTGAGCGCAACCGCGAGACGGCAACGCGAAATGTTAAACCTGCTCCGCTATATTGGCAACGACTTGAGGATTCCTATTGTCTGCTTAGGCATCCGTGAAGCATATTTGGCAATACGTAGCGACGATCAACTAGAAAACCGTTTCCATCCCGTATTGCTGCCACTATGGGAATCCGGTTTGGAACTTGCACGTTTGCTTGCCAGTTTTGAAACTATATTGCCTTTAAGGGGACCTTCCCAGCTATCGGCAAAACCTTTATCTGAACAGGTATTACGGCGATCAGAAGGTACGATTGGTGAAATTTTCGCGTTGCTTACCGGCGCAACCACAACAGCACTAATGCAGGGAGAAGAACGTATCGCCTCCGAAATAATGGATAACACCGATTATAATCCTCCGAGCGTTCGCCGTCGGATAGTTGAACGGGAACTGCGATGACGGTTAATGCCAAGAAGATGGCCGTTGCACCCAAAGCCTTATGACTATGAAACTTCGGAAAGATATGTCCGTCGGCTTGCTGAAACTTACGGCGTAAGTTTCGAATCTTTTTGCCTACATGCGCTTGGCATTCCCAGGGCTGATAGCAAAACACGACAATTCAAGGAACCTTCACCCGAAATATTGTCTCGGCTGTCTGAGGACACTGGCATTCCTATTGGTCAACTGGAACAAATGTCCCAATGGCGGCTATTTAATCGCTTATTGAAGGATCTTGAAAAATACTTAGCCGTTCCTGAAAATTATGCCAAATTTGAAAGTTTCTTTAATCGAAATTTTTCGCAAAATTCCTAAATTAGGCGACAGCATGGCATGCACAGATAAAATCAAGCCTCCCCTTGTCGCAAAACTATGGTGCAAAAAGCTTTATTTATGGTACATTTTCGCGACATTCTTTTGAAGTATCACCCATGTTGATAGGTTACGCCCGTGTATCGACCGACGACCAACACCTCGACAACCAGCGTTCGGCGCTTCGTGCCGCTGGCTGCCAACGTATCTACGAAGAAAAAATATCCGGTGCCAAACGGGCAAGACCGGAATTAAATAAGTTGCTCGATCATTTGCGTGAAGGCGACGTGCTCGTGGCGACTCGTCTGGATAGACTGGCCCGTGCGACACGAGACCTGCTGGAGTTGGCGGAGATTTTGAATCGTGCCGGTGTTGGCTTGCGATCACGTGGCGAACCGTGGGCAGACACGACCTCGCCCATCAGGAAAGAGGGTGCTGACCGTTTTTGCTGGCATCGCCGAATTCAAACGCTCTCTTATTGCTGAGCGAACCAGCGCCGGACGTCTTGCTGCTCAGGAAAAAGGCGTACGCTTTGGTCGTCCGCCGAAACTAAGCACCGAACAGGTTGCGCTTGGGCATCGGCTTCGCGACGAGGGAATCTCCGTGCGGGATGTTGCCCACATCCTAAACTGTCATCATGCTACTTTATACCGCGCAATCGGCACATACGTCATACGTCCCACCCTCTGACAGCGACTAAGCGCAGCCCCAGCTTACTGCTGACATCGGCTTTGACAATCTGCTGACACCAACCTAGAAAAGTCACACAGGCCATTCTCGTAGTGGTAATGATGTTGAATCAGTGGTCACTATCCGGTTCGTGGTCACAAAATCTTCACCAAACTGTCATTAGTTTTTAATAAGAGGACTTTATAGTGCCTCACTTGGGGCAGTGGCTTCAATCATTAGCCTGACTAAAAACCTAAACCAGGAGAATACACTATGAACAAATCACTAGTTGCTTTGGCTATAAGCCTGGCAGTGCCGGGTGCCGCAACTGCGGCGGACGATTTCGGCATGAAAGTCCAGCATTATTTAAAGGCCCACGCAAACCAATACTTTGGCATTGTCAGCCCACTAGATGCTTCTGAAAGCGTGACCGTGCCGAGAGTTCCCACGCAATCAGCATCGAACTTGATTAAATTGGCGCCAGGCCTGCATGCCAAGATTGTCACGCGCAAATCAGCCCAGAACTCCGATATGATGGCTTTCTGGCCTAGCGACATTAAGCCTACCCACATCGTCACCTGCATCGAAGCCGACAACTCTGCCGTTGTACAGGGTCAACCCAAACTGAACCCTTCCGTACAAACGGTCAATTTGGCTACCGGTGAAGTAAAGACAATTCTGCGTGGCATGACCGGTTGTGACGGTATCCGCCGCACACCCTGGAACACTATCGTTGCCACAGAAGAAACTGATGACGGCGGTCTGTATGAAATCCTTAATCCGTTGGCTACGACTGAACAAACATTGGTTGCTCGCGGCGCAAGCGCTACGACTGACAATGCAGGCAATCCGGTGACAGGACAAGTGGAATATCGCGGCGCAGTAGGCAAGTTGGCATGGGAAGGTCTCGATCTGAACGAAAAAGGTGTTGTTTATTACGGCGACGAAGAACGCCCGGGAACTGGCGGTGCTGACAATGACGGCGGCAGCTTGTTCAAGTTTGTTCCTGCTGTGCTGTGGAACGGTACGCCTGTCATCAACTTAAGCCAGTCGCCCCTGGTTGCGGGCAATATCTATGCCTATCAAGCCTCTTGCCAAGCCAGGACCAGCAGCAGCTTCCCGCAGTTCGGACAAGGCTGTGAAATCGGCGAAGGTGCCTGGGTAAAAGTTGATCCTAGCAACTTGCGCACGTCAGCTTACGCCAACTCCGCAACTGGCTTTTATCGTCCTGAAGACGGTCATTTTGACCCCATGTACATGGGCGCAGGCATCAAGTTTTGCTGGACCAACACGGGTAACAATAGCGGCAGCAATCATGGTGAGGTGGCTTGCTTGATCGACACGCTGCCGGAAGGCACGGGCGAAAAAACAGGTACTGACAACACTAAAAACTCATTTGGTTTGACCTATCTTGCCAACAGCGCAGAGTCTAAAGGCTACGCAGTGGCTGTCGCTAACCGCGCGGTAGAAGGCGATGCCGATCTTAACCAGCCTGACAACCTGGCTTTCCAACCTGTCACCGGCAATATGTATGTGATCGAAGATAATCCTTTCGGTGATGTATGGGCGTGTTTACCTGATGGCGGCGATCGAGACATCAAAACTGACGGCTGTGTAAAAATCCTGTCCGTTCGTGACAGCAGCGCCGAACCTACCGGCTTTGCATTCACCGGTGACGGTAAAACGGCTTATGTGCATATTCAACACAGTGGCGATACAGCGTGTGTTGCCGGCACAGACTGTACCAATAACGATGATTATGCCACTGACGACCTGATCAAGATCACGGGGTTTAAAATCAAAAAGCACCATCATTAGCATGATGATAGGTCAGTAGCCCTACCCTCCTCAAGGTAGTACTCGAAGGTCGCCAGTTAATAGCGTTGATGGCGGCCTTTTTTTTGCTCAGCTTATCATTAGGCTTGGACGGCTGGAGAGAGTTGATCCGTCCCTTTGTCATAATTCCGTCATAGTCCGGCATTAAAATTTCAGCTTCGGAATTGAGTGCTTGGACGTAATCTTCATGAAACTTGCAGTCCGCCATTTGTTTATTGCCATCGCAATAGTGGCGAGTTTGGTGTCAGCCAGCTATTTCACTATTATTTGTCTAGCCGAACCCGCAAATCCGGAATCTTATAAGACGGCAAGGCTTTTCCCTGCGGATGCCCAGTCGTCTGTCACGTTTGATGAAAGCATTATTGCCAACTCATTGCTTGATTTATCTCAGGACCGTCCTCTTGTCATTGTGCCCGACTCAAATGGTGTGGTTGTGGCACTGGATGGCGAGACAGGAACGCTGGAATGGCAAATTAATGCGCCAACACCAGAAGGCCAACAAGCCCAGCTTATTTCAACCCCGGTCATTATAGGCAATAAGTTGGTCATTCTTTATCAATGTCTTGAAAAAGGGGTGCGTACCAGCCATCGTTTGGCGGTGATTGACCTGGTTCAAAAAAAGTTGGACGAGACTTTTCCGGTCTTGGTGTTATCGGCTGAAAAACCCACTGCTGATGGTGTTGCAACCGTAAAATTCAATCCGCCGACGGCTTTTTCCCATTCCGCCCTCAAACATGCTAAGAAGGCGGGTTCTCAGTGGGGTTTACTCTACGCTGCCTTTGGCAATGCTGGGGATACCCAGCCCTTTCACGGCTGGCTGTTTGAAATCGACATGGATGCCTGGCAGCAACAGGGAGCAAAGTGGGCGATAAGCAGTGTGCTGTTGACGACACCGGAAGCTGAATGCCCGGTCACCATCGAATCCGGGACTCAGGAAATGATATGCGGAGGCGGTATCTGGACACCGGCAGGCCCACAACTTTATCCGACCGAAGACAGTTTTGAGTTGTTTGTTCCTGTCGGCAATGGGCAAGTCGATCTCACCCGCCATGATTATGCCAATACTATTATGCGTATGCAGCCAGGCCTGCAATTTGATCCTGGTTGCGATGAACATTTGTGCAAAAACTTTAATGCTAGCCAGCCGGAGAGCGCTTGCCTTGATTCTTGCAAAAACCTGTTCATTCCCCGGTTGGTAGCGGCTAATGCGTTTCTTAAGCCAGTCAGTGGCGAATGCAACAACAAGACCTTCTGGGAATGCCTGGCCTGGATGGATTATGATTTGGGTGCCAGCGCACCCGTTAAGGCCACACTGAAAAGCGGCTATTCCGTCCTCGTGCAGCCGGGCAAAGAAGGCGCTGTTTACCTGATTGATGCCAAGCATCTCGGCACCCAATATGACCGTTTGCAAATTGTCGATGTTTGCGGAACGCTGGCTGATGACTGTAAGGCAGGCTGGATGGGGATGATCGTCACCCAACCTGCGCTCACTTATATCAATGAAGAACCTGTGGTGGTGATCCCCACATTTATCCCGGATAACACCCATCCGGCGGGTCTGGTCGCGTTAAAGGTTGTGTTGGAAGAAGGCAAGCCCAAATTGCAGCGATTCTGGCAGTTTCCTGATCCGTTTAGCAGCAAAGCGGTACAGAAATTCAGGAGTCATCCTTCGCTGCCTGTCATTTCAACTCTAGGTAAGGATGGAGATGCGATTGTTTGGACTGTTGATATCGGCAATCCCGGCATATTGTATGGCATCCGGGTAAAAGATGGTGCCGTAATGATTGAACATCCCTTGTTAGGGACCGGACGCCAGCTTTCAGCGCCGTTAATTTATGACAATACCTTGTATCTTGCATCCACACTGCCCAGCACCGGCAAAGCCATGATTGAGGCTTACCGACTCGAAATACAAAAATAATAAGCTGTCATAAAAATTTCATGCAAGTGTCATCATATTTTAACCTGCCCCTATCAATATAAGCCTATTGGTGATTTAAAAAGAGGGCTATGTCATGAGCAAACCAACATTCAACAAACACTGGTTCAAACAACACGACCTGTTTAGCTTGGCATTCGCATTGACGGTTTTGTGCCTGCTGGTGTCCTGGGGTGTCGAGTTATTGGCTAAAGAATTGTTTCGTTTAATATAAAAAGCCTTGCTGCTGTGCCAGTTTGCCATAAACAAACAGGTTTGATACTGCGTGAACTCACTGATAAGTTGTCCGGGATAATGGACTAGTGGGTATCCAAAGCTTTAGCCACCAGGATATATCCTTACCTGATTACGTACAAGCTTCAGAGAAAATCAAGACGGGTGATGATCCCACGAATTCTTCAAACGCCGTCACCCCGGCAGATACCGTCTTGCCCACCTAAAAGCAAGCAATATTTAGATGGCATAGTTAGGATCAAAAGGTTTGCCAGATTTGATGACGCCGAAGGCGATATGAATTAACTTACGCATAGCGGCACAAGTAATGGCTTTACCGTTTTTACCGTTACTCTGAAGGCG
>NZ_JBKKBJ010000093.1:0-28814 GCF_046714055.1 Methyloglobulus sp.
AGACCATTTGCCGCACTTCCTCCATCCCTGGAGGGCGAATGAACACCGCAGTTGGCGGATTACGCCGCGCCCAAAGGACAAACAAAACGGATAGATCGCGTATGTTGCGCGGCTAATCCGCCCTACATTTAATCCGTCTTACGGCCTTCCATCCGATGGCGAAACATCAAGCGTCCATTCACCCGGCAAATAGAACCCGTAAATCGTCCCACCGTGTTGGGCAGCCGTCAACGTAAAGGCGAACAAGCGATATGGCAACGCCGATTTTGGGAACATCGTATTCGTAGCGAACGCGATTTTAACCATCACGTAGATTACATCCATTACAACCCCGTCAAACATGGGTTGGCCACGCGCCCCGTTGATTGGCAATCCAGCAGCGTTCATCGTTATATTCAACAAGGCATATTAGCGCCCGATTGGGGTGTTGGGTGCGTCGTTGATATTCCGGATGCCGCCGGATACGAGTAGGTTGGGTTAACAGCTTTATCGTTAACCCAACACATCGAAGCCCAAAAATGTTGGGTTGCGAAAAGCATGCAACCCAACCTACGCGGCTAATCCGCCCTACATTTAATCCGTCTTACGGCCTTAAGAAAATGACCGATTAGCTCGTATGGGGCGAAACATACGGTGCAATACGGCTAACGCCTATTGCACCGTACAGATTACGCCTTACCGCGTTACATTTAATCCGTCTTACGGCCTTCCATCCGATGGCGAAACATCAAGCGTTCATTCACCCAGCAAATAGAACCCGTAAATCGTCCCACCGTATTGGGCAGTCGTCAACGTAAAGGCGAACAAGCGATATGGCAACGCCGATTTTGGGAACATCGTATTCGTAGCGAACGCGATTTTAACCATCACGTAGATTACATCCATTACAACCCCGTCAAACATGGGTTGGTCATGCGTCCTGTTGATTGGCAATTCAGCAGCGTTCATCGGTATATTCAACAAGGCATATTGACGCCCGATTGGGGCGTGGGTTGCGTTGTTGATATTCCGGATGCCACCGGATACGAGTAGGTTGGGTTAACAGCTTTATCGTTAACCCAACACATCGAAGCCCAAAAATGTTGGGTTGCGAAAAGCATGCAACCCAACCTACGCGGCTTAATCTGGTAGCTGACCTTTGTCAGAGCAGAAGACTCTGTTATTGCAACTTGTTCCAATCCACCTGAACCCAGTTTCGCCACTCTAGGGTATCAGGGTCAAATATTGTGGTATGCCGGACCAAAGGATTCGATTTATATGTCGCATGGGCAACAGATGTAATACCACTGGTGGTATTAAAACTTACCATGCGCAGCTCATAGGCGGCAGACCAATTTATGTCCTCAGAATAATTTTCGGTCATTATCGATAGGAATCTGCTGTCCTGACGAGCTGCTTGCAACATATCTGAACGCGCTCTATCGGCACGATAATTATCCCCTGGGGCAAAAATATACAATGTTGCGGCGTCGGTGTAAGTGTAAATAGCGTATTGAATGCCTTTGTCGAAAAATACCTTAGAAAGGTCTGGATAGTACTGCCACGTATTATTTACATACTGGTAGACCCTCCCGTATATCCATCCGACGTTAGCCGCTTTCGTAAGCGAATATCGAATCCCATAACGCTCTATAAACGCTGTGGAAGAGGGAGCATTGTAATTTGGTGTTATATATGTCCATTTTCCTGAAGAAAGTACTGTTGTGCGCGCACTTCTCCTATCGTCAACGAATAGCGCGGGGCTTAAATACTTCAGAGCGTGATTAACAGAAAGCGGATTATGATATGGGTTTTCCCCTGGAGATAATGTGAGGTCACGACGCATTTCCCAGTGGAGATGCGCGGCATTATCATAATATCCGTTAGCGTCGCCAACGGTGGCGATTTTCTGCCCCTTTCCGACACTGCTTCCGGGGCTTACAAGGACACTGTCCACATGGGCGTACATTGCGTCCACCTGGGTATTATCGGGCAATGTATACCTTACAACGATACGTTTCCCCCAATTGTTTCGTGCGGTAGCGTTATCGACAAAGGTTACTTGTCCGTCCGCCATCGCATCGAGGCGCGCGCCTTTGTCAGAAGAACTCCCACATTTCCCATTCCAATCCTCTCCATTATGGTATTTATCGAAGTCGTCATTCCACTGCATGTGGTACTGGTCCCTCTTGTACCCAATCAGGGAACACGCGGTCCACGCATCACCCGGATTGAACGGGTCTAGAAACTGGCCCGCTGTGGGTACAGCGTGTACTGCTGTAACGCAGAATACGCTTGATGCGAACAAAATTAAGATTTTCAGCCGTTTCATCGTGTGCTCCTCTCTCGTTTCTTAGCCTAACGTAAAGTAGACACCTTTTCAGGTGTCGTGAAATACACCGGAATATGTGCATAATATTTGAACAAACACCGATTTTTCTGGAATATACTCCAGAATTTTTTTGTTAGCAACCTCTGTATGCAAATCAGTTATACACACCAAGACTGCCTAACAAATGATTATAAAGTTTCCGCACATTTACCATAAATTAAGCCTCATGACAACATTGTGTGATCTATAGCCTATTTTCTAACTGTGTATCATCCTAGATATAGTTCGATATACGGTTCTGGAGATCCTGACATGCTGGCGATTTCACCCGATTTGCCCCGATTATTGGTAGCGCTGTTAGCAAAACAGGATATTCCAGTCAATCAGCGTTCTTCTTATCACAAGCACGTAACCCGGATGGAGCTATGCGGAATACGGGGTAGTGTGGCTTCGATTATCCCGGATTACACTGCGTTTCATCCAGGCTACGTGTTAATAAAGTGTTGTAGCTAACTGCATCGGGTTTTCCCTGCAAATATGAGGCGTTGGCTTTGCAGACACCCAAACAACGCGCCCTGGCCATCCCGAACAGCCGCTTCTATCACGGTCGGTTTTAGCAGTGGTTGGCACGCTTCCATGGCGTGGCAACCAGCAACTTGCCAAACTACCTGGGCTGGCGACGGGCGTTTGAACAGCACCACCAACTCGAGCCGGAAACGCTGCCCTGTGCCGCTATGGGGAATTTTCAATAGTTAACGGTGACATAGCCTCCTTATAATCCGGATTGGTAAAGGAATTCACATGGGTCAAATAAGGCAATAGCCGCACCCTACGACTTTTCAATCGAATTGGGCAACTAAAGATAAAGTGGCGGCGGATTAATTCTCAGGCTGCTTGAACCGGAATAGAAGACGCTGAACGGATGATCTCGTTCTTTTCATTGAAGTAAATCAGGACTGGCTTATAAGTTACCAGCTCTTTTTGATCCAGGATGACGTAGGAGCAAATAATGACCAAATCGCCAGGACAGGCCAAACGCGCGGCAGCGCCATTGACAGAAATAGTCCCAGAGCCGTTATCAGCGCGGATGGCATAGGTGGTAAACCGCTCGCCATTATTGATATTGTAGATCTGGATTTGTTCGTATTCCCTGATGCCTGATAGATCAAGAAAATTGCCGTCAATCGCGCACGAGCCTTCATAACCCAGTTCTGAACGGGTTACCGTGACTCTGTGTAACTTCGCTTTAAGCATGGTTGTTTGCATATTAAAACGATATAAACCTTTATGGGAACCGCAAAATTATCCCTTAATTTTAGGTCTGCATCAATATTATACATTCCAAATTATTACAATACTGCCTCAACTTGCAAGGGAAAAACAAATATTATCGATCAACCTTGTCCGGCCCAGCTTCGCCGCCGCCAGCAATACCAAATCAGTATCTTGCTTATCAGCTTTTTGCAAGTCGTCTGCCCGACACACACTAAAGTAATCGGGGTGAAAACCTGCGGCCTGCAAATAAGCCAAGGCTTCATTTTCTATCGCCTCGTAGGATTTTTTACCCGATATAATCTCATCACAGGCAGTACACAAGACTTGATAAAGCTTGGGTGCAACCTGCAATTCTCTGGGATTTAGATAAGCGTTTCTCGAACTCATGGCGAGTCCGCTGCTTTCCCTGACAGTTTCTACAGGCCTTATTTCAATGGGAATGTTCAAATCTCGAACCATTGTACGGATAATTGCCAACTGCTGAAAATCCTTTTGACCAAAAAAAACCACATCTGGTTGCACCATATTAAATAATTTACAAACGGCTGTTGCAACCCCATCAAAATGTCCCGGTCTCGACACTCCGCAGTGCAGTGTAGAAAGGTTTTTCACACTGACAACAGTTTTAACTCCATCACCAGCCCCATCCCCATACATCTCGGAAACACTGGGTAAAAACAGCAAATCTATCTCGGCTGCATCCAGTTTTTGGCGGTCATCTTCTTCAGTACGCGGGTAAGCCTCAAAATCCTCCCCCACACCGAATTGAGTCGGGTTGACAAAAATACTGACGACGACTCGATCCGCAGACAGTTTAGCCTCTTCAACCAATTTTAGATGTCCGGCATGTAAATTACCCATGGTGGGAACGAAAGCGATACGTTCGCCAGCCGACCGCCAGATATTGATCGCTTTTCGCAAATCAACAATCGTATTGATTACCTGCATTGCTTATTAAAAACTATGCTCGGAACCTGGAAATTCGACGTTCTTGACCGCTTGGTGATACGCTTTGATCGCTTCTTCGACACCGTTGTTTCCCGTCATGAAGTTTTTGGAAAATCTTGGCCGCTTGCCTACACCTATATTGAGCAAATCATACAAGACCAGCACCTGCCCGTCACAGCCAACACCCGCGCCAATTCCAATCACGGGGATGCTTGACTCAAGACTGATTTCTTTGGCAAGCGTAGCCGGTACACACTCCAGAATCAGCATACTCGCACCGGCTTGCTGCAATTGCTGGGCATCCTCACGAATTTTTTGGGCATCTTGGGGCTCTTTTCCTTGGACACTGTACGCGCCGAATTGATGAATGGATTGCGGCAACAACCCTAAATGCCCACAGACGGGAATCCCTTGATCGACAAGAAAACGGACACAATCTATCTTGGCCCCCTCCAGTTTTACCATATGTGCGCCACCCGCTTGAAGTAATTGGGCAGCACTTTTTGCGGCAAGATCGGGGGCACTATAGGTCATAAACGGCATATCGGCAATGATATAAGCCCGTTTCCGCACCCTGCTGACACAGCGGGTATGATAAACCATGTCCTCAATCGTAACCGGTAAAGTCGTGCTATGGCCTTGGACTACCATACCCAGGGAATCGCCAACCAGGAGAATGTCGATGCCGGCCTTATCAATGACCGCAGCAAAACTGGCATCGTAGGCCGTTAGACAGGTGATTTTTTCACCCCTGCGCTTCATCGCCGAGATGTCATTGATCGACAAGGGTTTGTCAACTACCTGATTCATATTCGTTTAATTGCCGTAAACCTGCAAGCGGGCGTTGGGCGAGCAAGTCGGAAAGTTTGCCTTTACCCGGAACAATCAAATCCGGCGCACACTCATGCAAGGGGTACAAAACAAAAGCCCGATCTGCAATACCCTTATGCGGCACGGTCAATTCGGGCAAATCAATTTGCTGGTCGCCATAAAGTAACAAGTCCAGATCCAATGTCCTCGCGCCCCAACGTTGGACACCGCGCACCCGTCCATGTCCCAGTTCAATACCTTGAAGGGCTTGCAATAAATCCAAAGGGGATAAACTTGTTGTCACTGCCATGACGGCATTCACATAATCTGGCTGATCTTGCGGCCCCATGGGCGTACTCGCATAGAGGCTTGAAAAGGCCAGATCTTTCACACCGTCTAATGCTATTATCGCTAAATGCGCCGATTTGATTTGATCTACGGGCGATTCAAGGTTGCTACCCAGGCCTATATAAGCGGTAAGCGTATGAGCGGACAGGTTGTTCATATTAGCTTCAGGACGCTATAACCCTGTTTCTCTTGGCTTGTTTTGGCTCGATCTACGGTAATTCCTCTTAAGCCCTGATTTTCTATTTTGGTTATTTCGCCCTGGCTGGGTCATTTTTCTTTGTTCGTTTTCATTGGCGTTTTGATAGCGCGTCCACCATTCTGCCAGTTCAGGATCAACACCGCCCGTTTCAGAACGCAACAACAAGAAATCATAAGCCGCCCTAAAACGTGGATGAGCCAACAACCGTCCCGGTTTTGATCCGACACGGGCATTAAACTTGGGTTGTAAACTCCAGACTTCCCACATTGCGGTAGTTATATACCTTGGCATCGCCGTTAGCTTTATCTGCCTGGAAACCGCTTCATTGGCGGCATCCTGATAAGCCATGTTTTCAGCCACATCCTGATCCAGCATGTCCTTGGCAATCGTCTGTACCGGCTCCCACAAAAAGGCCGCCAATAAAAAATAAGCCGTCACGGTCTTTCCTTCGGCAATCCTATTGTCCGAATTTTGCAACGCCCTGATTAAAAAAAGTTTTGGGAATCCGTCCTGCTCAACCGCCAGACTTTTTTCCGTGGCCGGGAACAACACCTGAAACAATCCATAATACCTAAGCATTTCAAATGTTTGCAGGGCATAACCGGACAAAAATAGCTTTAAAACCTCATCATACAGACGCGCTGGAGGAATGCTGTCCAGTAACGTAGATGTCGTATGAATGGCTTGTTGGCAGTCGGGGTCAAGATTGAAGCCCAGCTTGACGGCAAAACGCACGGCTCTCAGCATTCGCACGGGATCTTCCCTGAACCGAGTTTCAGGGTCGCCAATAAGCTTTAATGTTCCTGCCTTGTGGTCCTCCATCCCTCCTACATAATCGACGACGGAATAATCCTTGATGTTGTAATAGAGTGCGTTGACGGTAAAATCCCTACGCCAAACGTCCTCTTCGATCGTTCCATACACATTATCCCTAAGCAACCGTCCTTCCTTATTGAGCATTTGTTTCTCGTCCTGCTCTTCGCCATTGCCGCGAAAAGTGGCGACCTCTATGACTTCTTTACCAAAATGCACATGGGCGAGGCGAAATCTACGGCCTATTAAACGGCAATTTCGGAAGATTTTTCTTATCTGCTCGGGATCGGCATCAGTCACCACATCAAAATCTTTCGGCTCACGCCCGAGCAATAGATCGCGTACACACCCGCCAACCAGGTAGGCATCAAAACCTTCATTTTTCAGGCGGTACAAGACCTTCAAAGCGTTGTCGCTAATTTGGGTACGCGAAATACTATGTTCAGATCGTTCATACAACCTGACTTTCGCTAATGGCGGCTCACCTTTAGTTTCAGTGGAGCCAATAATTTTTTTAAAAAAGTTTAGAATGACCTTTTGTCCCTGGTGTCGTTATTTTTATTCTCGATAATCATATCATCTGACGGATTAAGACCCAATCCGCTCACGGGTTTTCTTTTACATAAATCTTTTTAATATAGTAAAATCGCCACGTAGCTTTTAATAAACCTTTGGCTGCGTGTTTATTTGACATAAATTCGGAACAGCCTTTTCTCCACATCGAACCCAATGCCGACATGACCGACTGGATTGCTATCTTCAAAAAGATTCTCACCGCTTTGCTTGACCAACCCTTCTTAACAAGCTTGTTTGTAACTGATTTTTCTATTCTGCTGCTGCATAGGCCACCGTTCTTTTTTTCCCTGATAATGTTGGTCGGATTGATGGCAATGTGCATGTATTTCGGTCAAAAACTGGCATTGTTTAAATTGTAATCCTGAAAGGGAAAAGCTAATAGGCGCAGTACCCATTTGACAGATGACTAAACCTGGGCTTTTATGCCATTTGGCAGCCGTTATTTACGATTTCTTGCTCTTAGCCGCATTATTATTTTTTGCAACCGCGATTCTACTCCCTTTTAATGGCGGCGAGGCATTTAGCCACCAGCAAGTCTTTTATCCCCTCTACCTATTGGCAGTCAGCTTTTTCTTTTATGGCTGGTTTTGGACGCACGGAGGCCAAACACTGGGATTAAGGGCTTGGAAAATAAAGGTTTTAACCAACAATCATGAATTGATAAACTGGCGGCAGGCTTTTATCCGGTTCATCGTTTCCCTATTCTCCTGGGGCATTTTGGGTTTAGGTTTTCTGTGGGTTCTGGTTGATAAAAACCAACGTAGCTGGCACGATATTGTTTCCAAAACCGGGCTTTTTCTGGAACAAGCGGGTAAATAATGACCCCGTTGCGACCTAGACGACTGTGAAAACATCATTTACCACAGAGAACACGAAGTATACGAATAAAATTGTCCAATTAATTCCAGAATACTTCGTGTTCTTCGTGGTTTATAAAATGCTAAGCCACAAGTCCGTTCACAGTCCCAGACCTTATTCCACCTTATTATTTGGCTTTTATGATGAACAATCCCTTGTTAGCTAATTCTGTCCTGCCCTTATTTTCGCAAATAAAAGCCGAACACATTGAACCTGCCATCGATCAACTATTGGCCGAAGCCCGTGCAACAGTGGAAAATCATCTACAGGCCACTAAAAACTACACATGGGAGAACTTCATCGAACCGCTGGAAAACGCGGATGATAAGCTGAACAAAGCTTGGTCGCCAGTTAGCCACATGAATTCGGTCATCAACAGCGATGCACTTCGGGATGCCTACAATGCCTGTCTGCCCAAACTGAGTGCCTATTCGACTGAAATGGGACAAAATGAAGCCTTATTCAATGCGTACCGCTTTATTGCTGAAAGCCCTGAATATCCATCCCTGACGATTGCCCAGCAGAAAATCATCAACAATGCGTTACGGGATTTCAAGCTGTCCGGCATTGACCTTGACAATGAAAAGAAACAGCGTTACAAGGAAATCAGCCAGGAACTTTCAAAACTTGCCAGCAATTACGAGGAAAACCTCCTCGATGCGACCAATGCCTGGAGTAAATTGCTAAAAAACGAAGAAGAATTGGCAGGCCTTCCGCCTTCTGCGCTTGCCCAGGCGAAGCAAACGGCGGAAAACGCCGGACAAACGGGCTGGATGATTACCTTGCAATTTCCTTCTTACCATGCCGTTATGACTTATGCCGATAACCGGGATCTGCGGCGCGAACACTACGAAGCCTATTCAACACGGGCATCCGAGCTAGGGCCTCACGCCGGGCAATGGGACAATACCGAAATCATGGAGAAAATCCTGGCGCTACGCCATGAAAAAGCAAAGTTATTGGGATATAACAATTACGCTGAACTTTCCTTAGCGACAAAAATGGCGGAAAAAACCGATGATGTAGTCCGTTTTCTGGAGGATCTGGCTACAAAATCCCTGCCCCAAGCACACAAAGATTTGGACGAGCTACGTGCCTTTGCCGACGGACATTATGGTGTCAAGGACTTGCAATCCTGGGATCTGGACTATTATTCCGAGAAAATGCGCCAGCATTATTACCAGTTGTCGCAAGAGGAAGTTAAGGCTTATTTCCCTGTTACCCGCGTTTTGCCGGGCCTGTTTGCCGTCGTTGAAAAGCTGTATGGCTTGAACATCTCGAAAATTGACTCATTCGACAGTTGGCATCCCGATGTGCGTTTTTTCCAAATCCATGACCGAGACAATCAACTACGGGGGCAATTTTACCTTGACCTTTATGCCCGGCCCAAAAAACGCGGTGGCGCGTGGATGGATGATTGCGTGGGTCGCAAGAAATCGAATAGCTCAATACAAACTCCAGTCGCGTATTTAACCTGTAATTTTACGCCACCGATCGCCAAGGATGGCGCGAATGCAGCAACAAATCAGGAGCCTTTGCCGCCGATCGCCAGGGATGGCGTGAGTGCGGCAGCAGGTCTGGAACCTGCGCCGCCCACAGAGAATGATCCTGCACTCCTGACGCACGATGAAGTCACCACCTTATTTCATGAATTTGGTCATGGCCTACAGCACATGCTGACCAAAATCGACTATCTGGGCGTTTCCGGTATCAATGGCGTAGAGTGGGATGCAGTTGAACTGCCTAGCCAATTCATGGAAAACTGGTGTTGGGAAAAGGAATCGCTGCAACTGGTTTCCGGCCATTATCAAACGGGTGGACCATTGCCTGACAGCTTATTCGACAAAATGCTGGCCGCAAAAAATTTCCAGGCCGGTATGGTGATGGTCAGGCAACTTGAATTCAGCCTGTTCGATTTCAGGATTCATCAAGGTTACGATCCTGCCCGTGGTGGTCAAATCTATGAAATATTAGAAAAAGTTCGGGCCCAAGTAGCAGTCATCCATCCGCCCAAGTCCAACCGCTTTGCCCACGGCTTTTCGCACATTTTTGCCGGTGGTTATGGCGCCGGGTACTACAGCTATAAATGGGCCGAAGTCCTGTCCAGCGATGCTTTTTCCTTGTTTGAAGAAAAAGGTATTTTTAATCAAGAAGCAGGTAATGCCTTCTTGTCTAACATCCTGGAGCGCGGCGGCAGCCAAGATGCGATGGAATTGTACGTCAAATTTCGAGGCCGAAAACCCACAATTGACGCGCTGCTCAGGCACAACGGCATAGGTGTTCCAGCGTGAAATACAAGGATCTGCGGGATTTTATCACACAGCTTGAAAAGCAAGAGGAACTCAAGCGAATTACTGTTGAAGTTGATCCTTACCTGGAAATGACTGAAATCTGTGACCGGGTGCTTAAACAGGGCGGCCCGGCCTTGCTATTTGAAAACCCCAAAAACTCTAAAATTCCTGTGCTTTGCAACCTGTTTGGCACACCCAAACGCGTGGCTATGGGCATGGGGGCAAGTTCTGTCAATGAGTTGCGGGGTATCGGAGAACTGCTTGCCTATCTAAAAGAGCCGGAACCGCCCAAGGGCATGAAAGATGCTTTTGAGAAAATCCCGGTGTTCAAGCAAGTCCTCAACATGACACCTAAGTTAGTGACTTCCCCTACCTGCCAGGAAACCATACTCAAAGGCGACAAGATTGACCTAAATAGTTACCCGATACAAACCTGCTGGCCTGGAGATGCCGCACCATTAATCACCTGGCCGCTGGTGATTACCAAGGGGCCTAATAAAACCCGCCAAAATCTGGGCATCTACCGCCAGCAAGTGATCGCAAAAAATAAGGTGATAATGCGTTGGTTGGCTCACCGGGGCGGTGCGCTGGATTTCAGGGAGTGGCAACAAGCCCACCCGGACAAACCCTTTCCCATCGCCGTCGCGCTGGGCGCTGACCCTGCTACCATACTCGCTGCGGTTACGCCCGTCCCTGACACCTTATCAGAATATGCCTTTGCGGGTTTATTGCGCGGCAGCAAAACAAAAGTGGCCCAATGCCTGACCATCGACCTACAAGTGCCAGCCAGCGCGGAAATTGTGTTGGAAGGCTTCATATATCCCAATGAAACAGCGAAGGAAGGCCCTTTTGGAGACCACACCGGGTATTACAACGAGGTCGATGAGTTTCCAGTATTTACCATAGAAAGGATCACCCAACGGCATAATCCGATCTATCACAGCACTTATACTGGCAGGCCACCAGACGAACCCGCTATTTTGGGCGTTGCCTTGAACGAGGTCTTCGTCCCTATTTTGCAAAAGCAATTTCCGGAAATAGTCGATTTTTATCTTCCTCCCGAAGGTTGCTCCTATCGTATGGCGATCATCAGCATGAAAAAACAATATGCAGGCCATGCCAAGCGGGTCATGCTGGGCACTTGGTCTTACCTGCGCCAATTCATGTACACCAAATTTGTCGTCGTGGTCGATGAGGATATCAACGTCCGTAAATGGGAAGATGTCATTTGGGCAATCACGACACGCATGGATCCAGCCAGGGATTTGACAATATTGGAAAACACACCTATTGATTATCTCGATTTCGCCTCACCCGTGTCTGGATTAGGCTCTAAAGTAGGATTCGATGCGACCAATAAATGGCCTGGGGAAACCAACAGGGAATGGGGGACACCCATTGTAATGTCTAAAGAAGTCACCCAAAAAATCGATAAAATGTGGGATTCTTTATTTCAAACTTGAAATAGTACACAACGACAATTTAACTATTCACAAACTCTAGAAAACAAAAAACCCAACACTTAGGCTGGGTTTTTTACTTCGGGCAATAAGGTAACAATCTATGAGGGGCGCTTATCCAATAAGCAACCCTAGCCGCAGAACCCCTATTTTTCAATAGTTATAACTATCATGGTGTACACCATGCCAGTTAGTACAAGGAGTTAGGCCGCTTCTCGCTACCACCGCCAAAATTCAATGCTGGTTTTTCTTTTTTCATTTCTACGATTGCTTCTTCAGCTTCCTTAATGCCTTTCGCAAAGTCCCCAGACTTTACAGCTTTTTTAGCTACCTTGAATTTAGTGCTGACTCTTTGTACAGTTATCGAATTTCCCTTCATTCCTTGATCTTTTGCAACAGCAGAAGCTTCAGATGCGGCATCCACAAAACCGGATGTGTCAGATGCTTTACCCGCTGCTATCATCTTTTCGGCAAGCGCTATGAGTGCTGTGAAGTCTTCATTGATTGGCTGACCAGCAGCGTTAACAACACCCAGTGAAAACAAAGACAGCATCAAAGCCGCTAATATGTATCTAAAATTCATTAATTTTCCTCAAATACCTATTTGCCATGCGGCAAACACAAAAAAAGCGGCTGAATGTTCCAGCTTAATCAAAAACATTTCCGCCATATATAGTCACCAAAACCAAAAAAGCTTTGTGTTCCCAGAGCCAACCCACTCACTCAGGTACGTTTAGGATAACCTTTTTTTAACCAATAGTCCAATATATAGCGGCATCACAAAATAAAGGAAGGCTATTTGATTTAAATCAATCAAAAACTACACAAAAAATCAAGAACCCAAAACCGCTGCATCAACTTGACTGACAACACCGCTGGACGCAAGCTCCAAACCTTGCTTATAAGACCTGTTAGCCTTATATTCCTCGCCTTGGACAGCGTATAAGTCGCCCAACAAACGATACGCTTGCACATTTGGGTCAATAGCGATACTTTTCGATAAGTAATCTTCAGCTTTTGCGTAATCCTGGCATTTATAGCTCAACTTACCCAGGATGGTCAGCAATACCCCATCTTCCTTATGGTGTGGCAGCAAAGATTCGGCAACCTCTAGTTGTTTGAAAACATCATTCGATTGTAAGCTACCGAATAACAGCAACAGCGTTTCATCCCAGTTAATGGTCAATGTTTCGACCAATTCGTTTTCGATTTCCGTACCCAAACCTGCGTTAATCATGGCGGCGAAATAAACCGCCGCAACATCAGGGTTCTTTTTTATATGGTTAGGGATTTCAGTCCACAACAACCTCATTTCATCGGTGCTGCCTTGTTTAATGGCCTGCTTCAACAAGCCGCCAAAAGCTTCAATTTCAAGCTTTTTTATATCCGTTTCCATCAAAATCTTATTTTTGTTTAAGGAAGGCAGCAATTTACGCAAGCCTTGCCAGTCGCCTAAATGCTGGTAGGTTTGGTGCAAGAGCTTGAGTACGCTAGCATGTGTCGAATCGATCGAATGCAGTTTTGTCAGAGTTTCTAAGGCTTGTTCGAACTGATTTGCCGAAAAATGCAGTTCTGCTTGGGTCAAACCGATTGCCACATCAGAACCCGGCGCATGGGATGCCGCTTTCTTTAGGTATTCATCCCTTTTGTCGTAAGCGCCTCGGGATTGTGCAGCCTTGGCGGCAGTCAAATAATGGATCAAAGGTGCGCCACTATGCGATGCGTGTTTAATCAGGACTTTTTCGGCCTGCTCCCAATTGCCTTCTGCCGATCCTACCAAGCCGGCAATTAAGGCTTCTTGAGAACGGTTAAATTTAATGTTCCGGCTCCGGTTTTTTACCTGCCACGGCAATCTAAGCAACCAGCCTAACCACCTGAAAAACAAATAAAACACATAAAATCCGACAATCAGGCTTACCAGAAAAACGATAAGCGATGTTTCCATCGACCAACTGCCAATTCCGATTAAGACATAACCGGGATTCTCAAACGTCCCCAACCATCGATGGACAAAAAATACCGTGACTAAGGTAATAAACAGTGAACTAAAGAAAAAAATCCCGCTTTTCATTATGCGCTCACTGTGGCTGCTTTGGGGGTGCGGTTTGGGATGGTTGGCCTGAATCGACAGGGTCTATTGATTCTACCGGCTCAGCAGAACCGGATGGCGCTCTCGAATTTTCTTCTTGACCCTGCTTTTCTTCTTCTGTTGACAACGCCTTATCTGTTTCGATCCTTAGCTTAGTCACATCGCGGAGCATCTTTAACGACAGGCTGATGTCAGGCAACTGGCTGCGGAGCTTGATGCCCTGTAAGCGCAACAACTTACTGATAAACCCTTTGGCATTATCGTTATTGGTGAAATGTTGGTTAATCCAGGTTTTTATGTCTGCCAAAGCTGCTTGATATAAAGCGTCATTTTGCTGGACTAAAGCCATTTTCACCATTTCCAACTTGACCTTAAGTTGTTCGCGGATAAATTCGGCCTGTTCCTGGGTGAGTATTTCCTTGACAGGCTTGTCTGAGCGCTTGATGGTGACTATCCCTTCCAACTCCTGAATGGCCGTATCGAGCAAGTCATTGGAATCCTCGCTGACTGCACCGGTATCGGTCACGTCCCCGGGTGGGGTCAACGGTTTACCGGAATAAGGCAGCACTAAAGTTAATTTGGCTACATCGCTTCCCAAAGTCTGTATCGAAGAGTATAGCCCCACCACATCGGGTAGTTTGATACCCTGAATCTGGGAGATTTCCTTAGCGATCTGTTCGCGTATTGTGATCGTGCCGGTATCGCCGCTTTCCCGCAACCTCTGGTCAGCCGCCTCGAGGGCTACTCGGGTGCTATTGATGTCGCCCACCAAATGCAGTCTTTCATTGGCGACACTAAGCAGATACTCAGCATCCGCAATTAACCAGTCACCCCTGGTTTTGCCAAGTTGTCGTTGCACCTGGAGGACTTTGTCACTTAATTCCTTCCGTGTGGCTTCCATTTTTTGGCCTTGCAGATCGGAAAAACTGGCAAGCGTCTTGCTAAAGTGATCCTCTTTACTGGCAATTTCGGATTGAAGGGCAGCCAATTGGGCTTGTATGGCCGTCAGCTGGGCTTGATAATCGTTGATTTGCCGGGTCAATTCGTTTTTGACTTCCCCACCCAAACCCTCTTGTTTGTCACGCAGTTGCGTAAACAGGTAAAACCCAGCGCCCGCCAATCCCAAAATAAGGAATAAAATGATGGTGGCAAACAAAAGCCCACTACTTGACCGGGGAACCGGTCTCGGTCTACCATCAATTGGACTAATGACGGCCTCTTGTTCTGGTTGTTCGCTCAATTCAGCCACTCTATTCCCCGTTTATTACCACGCTCGATTATTACAGCAATTGCCGCGTCAAGAATTGCCAGGTCTGAAGGGCATTCAGTCACAGCTATTCGCATAAATCCCATATCGCCAGCTAACTGCCTTATCCTCTCGCTAATGACCACTAGCGGAACCATAGCCAGACGTTTTTTATAATTTGTACCTAGCATGGCAAGCAAATTCTGCAATGCCTCACAGCTGGTGATAATAACCACATCCAGCTTATCCTGCCCGAGCAAGCTAATCACCTGAAAACTGTCATAATCGGGAATGACCCGCTTGTAGACTTCCCAATACTCGACATTTGCACCTCTGCTACGAAGGACATTCGCCAGCTCCTCACGTCCGCCTTGGCCTCGAACAATCAATATGCCCTGACCATTAACGTGCTGCAGTTGCGGCATGGCAAGCAAAGACTCGCTGTCATAACCCTGTTCTGGAATTATTGTGGCCTGTAAACCGGCTAATTCCAATTCCTTGGCTGTCGCTTGCCCTATTGCCGCTATTTGCGTTACCTGAAATCGCGCTATTTTGCCACCATTCGCTTTAAGCGCAAAATTTACTGCATTAGCACTGGTAAAAATAAGCCATCGGTACTTTGACAACTGGATTAAGGGATTGGTTGCCGCTGACAAATTATCTGACTGGCTATCTGAAATGTTATCAAGACCCACGATTTGTAACGTAGGAAAACGGACGGCTATCCCGCCCTGTTGCTCGATGATGCGGCATAAATTTTCTGCCTGATGCACTGGGCGGGTGACTAAAACATGCGCCCCGTTTAAGGCATTATTCACTTGTAAGAGCCTGCAAGACCTTATCCGCACCCTGCGCCAAAAGATCTTCGGCAATTTTTTGGCCGATTATTTCTGCTTGCTCCGGTTTGCCAAAAGATTCACTTCGATAAATCAGGCTACCATCAGGACTTCCGACCAGGCCGCGCATGAATAATTGGCCATCAACTATTTCGGCAAAGCCAGCGATGGGAACTTGGCAACCCCCGCTCAACCGTGCATTCAATGCCCTTTCTGCAGCAACACATAAGCCAGTTTCCCTGTCGTGCAGCTTGCCCAACATGGCATTCAGTTCCTTGTCATCAGCCCGGCATTCTATGCCTATAGCGCCTTGGCCTATGGCGGGTAAACTTATCTGGGTATCAAGGCGCTGGGTAATGCGTTCGGCCAAACCCAGCCGTTTCAAGCCAGCAGAAGCCAAAATAATGGCATCGTAATCCCCTGCATCCAATTTGGCTAATCGTGTATTGACGTTTCCCCTCAGGGTCAAAATTTCCGCATTGGGATATAACTCCTTGATTTGGCACTGCCTACGCAAACTGGACGTGCCAATCCTGGCATTTGGTGGTAACTCACTTAATGAAGAATAGTGATTAGAAACAAACGCATCCGTTGGATCCTCCCTGCTTAAAATCGCCGCCAAATGCAAGCCTTGCGGGAATTCGACGGGCACATCCTTCATGGAATGCACGGCAATATCAGCAGTATCTTCCAACATTCCCACCTCAAGTTCTTTGATAAACAAACCTTTGCCGCCGATTTTTGCAAGCGGCGCATCAAGGATTTTATCGCCTTGAGTCATCATTTTTATCAGCTCAGTCCGCACGCCAGGGAAGGCCTGTTCCAACAAGTGCGCTACGCGATCGGCTTGCCACAACGCCAATGGACTCTTGCGCGTAGCGATACGGATAATTTTTTCAGTCAAAAGGGAACCTTCGGTTATTGCTGATTATAATTGTTAACGATAAGTCCGCTGGTAAATCTTTATCCCATAACCTCTGATAAGAATTTTGATGCTTTCCCTAACCGGTCATTGATAGCTCGCCATTCTTCCGTTTGGGGCGGTTGTTCGACCAAGATTATATCAAGACTCAGGCGATCCAGTTCACGCAAAGCGTTATACAAAGTATGTGCATAATCATCAACCTGTTTTGGCATAGTAATAACATGAATCTGAGAACTTGCGCCTATTTCCAGCGTATAAGCCACAATGCCAATTTTTCTGTTTAGTAATGCCTGGTTTTGAAAAACTCCCTGTAACTGCTGGGCGGAACAAAACATCGTGCTTGTAACTGGCGAATAATGCACCTCCATCATCCCTGGTGCGCGAATCGTGGGATTTTTGGGCATCACCAGTTGCGTTTGCAACACTTCTTCAATTTCTAAGCGGTTGATTTGACCGGGGCGTAGCAATTTAGGTTGCACTTCACTCAAATCGACAATCGTCGATTCCAAACCCACCTGGCAAGAGCCGCCATCGAGAATTAAATCAACGGCATCACCCAATTCTTCTTCAACATGGCTGGCTTGGGTAGGGCTAATCCGGCAAAAGCGGTTTGCTGATGGCGCGGCAATGCCGCCGCCGAATGCCTTGAGTAATTCTAGCGCAACGAGATGGTTGGGAACGCGCAAGGCAACCGTGTTTTGTCCGCCAGTGACTTCCATCGGCGCATCAGGGTGTTTTTTTAGCACGATTGTCAAAGGCCCAGGCCAGAAATGTTCCGCCAGTTTCCAAGCAAAAGCAGGGGTTTCAATTGCCCAATCTTCAAGCGCAGTCTTATCTGCGATGTGGACAATCAAAGGGTGATCGACGGGACGGCCTTTTGCCGCAAAAATGCGTAAGACCGCTTCTGGGTTTTTGGCATCTGCCCCCAAACCGTAGACTGTTTCGGTCGGGAAGGCGACGAGACGGCCTTGCCGTAATAAATCGGCGGCTTTATGGATTGCCGACTGATCGGCGATAACAGGATTCATTTTATGGACAGGCTTATTACGCTAGTTCGCTATTTCAATCAACACTTCATCAGGGTTTGCGGGCTCACCCTTGACGACGTGGACGGCCTTAACCACCCCGGCTATGGGCGCAGTGATTTCTGTTTCCATTTTCATGGCCTCGGTCACCATGACCGCCTGCCCTGCCACCACCGCTTGCCCAACCTTGACCAGCACTTCAAGGACATTACAAGGCATACTGACGACAACATCACCCGGCGCAGCGCGTTTGCGCCGTTTGCTGGCGATAGTGCTCTTGACCGCTCCCTGTGTGCCGCCATCCAGGACAATTTCATCCAACGTCTCGACAACGATTTCTTCGGGAACACCATCCACCATGAAGTAAAAATGCCTAAGCATCTGGTTTTTGGGCCCGGCTCCGATGACTTTGACGTGATAAGACTCGCCATGTAACGCCACGTTAAACTCAGTGGGCGCTTTTTTTAGACTATCATCATCCCTCGATGCAAATTCCAACGGCTCAGGCATCAGGCTCCCAGTTGAGCGTTGCTCCAGGAATAGCTTACCCACATCAGGAAACATCGCATAACTCAACACATCCTCATCGTTTTGCGCCAGTTCGCCTATCTCCTGGCGCAAGCGGTCAAGCTCAGGCTTCAATAAATCAGCTGGTCGGCAATCAATGACCTCTTCATCGCCTATGGCTTTTTTTTGCAGCTCTTTGCTCACAGGGGCAGGCGCTTTGCCATAGCCTCCTTGCAGATAACGTTTCACTTCATTGGTGATGGTTTCATAACGTTTACCTGTCAACACATTGAGTACGGCTTGCGTACCGACAATCTGTGACGTGGGCGTAACCAAGGGCGGATAGCCTAAATCCTTGCGTACTTCAGGAATTTCCTTATAAACCTCGCCAATTCGATCCAAGGCATTCCTTTCCTTTAACTGGTTTGCCAGATTGGAAATCATGCCGCCAGGCACCTGAAATACATGCACTTGCGTATCAATGCCCGTAAACTCGCTTTCAAAACGGCGGTATTTTTTTCTGACTTCAGCAAAATAGCTATTGGCTGCCTGAAGTTTATCGAGATCCAAACCGCTATCGTATTCCGTACCCTTTAATGCGATGACCAAGCTTTCCGTAGGCGGATGGCTGGTACCGCCCGCCCATGACGATAAGGCGGTATCAATATGTTGGCAGCCCGCTTCGATAGCTTTCAACTGGCACATTTCCGCTAAGCCCGACGTCGCGTGGGAATGCAAGTGCAGGGGCAAATCGACGGCATCTTTTAATGCTTTGACCAATTCACTGGTCACGTATGGCGTGAGCAATCCCGCCATATCCTTGATGGCTATGGAATCGCAACCCAGATTCGCCAATGCTTTACCCAGGGTGACAAAGCTACGGACATCATGGACGGGACTGGTGGTATAGCAGATCGTACCTTGTGCATGTTTGCCGCTTTCTTTGGTGGCTTCGATTGCCGTCCGCAAATTGCGGGCATCGTTCAAGGCATCGAATATTCGGAATACATCCATGCCGTTTTCTGCCGCCTTGTGGATGAAAGCACGTACCACATCATCCGAATAATGGCGATAACCCAGCAGGTTCTGTCCACGCACCAGCATTTGTAAACGGGTCTTCGGCAATGCCGCTTTGAGTTTGCTCAAGCGTTCCCAGGGATCTTCTTTCAGAAACCGTAAACAAGCATCAAAAGTCGCACCGCCCCAGCATTCCAGCGACCAATAGCCGATGTCGTCGAGCATGGCACAACCGGGCAGCATGTCTTCCGTGCGTAGGCGGGTCGCTATCAGCGATTGGTGGGCATCACGTAAAATTACATCGGTGATAAAAACTTGTTGCATTGCCATATCTTAATTAATCAGAGTTCAAATCAAAGCCCCGTATGGGCAGCCATTACCGCCGCAATCACACTGGCTAAAACCTCAGGGCGCGGTTTATTGGAATAATTAATCAGTTCTGGGTGCTGTTCAATAAAACCGGTATTAAACACGCCAGCGCGAAATTCGGGATGACGAAGTATTTCCAGATAATAAGGGATGGTCGTCTTGATCCCAAACAAACCCATATCCTTTAAGGCGCGTTCACCCCGCTTAATCGTATCTTCCCAGGTAATGGCGCTGACGATCAATTTAGCCAGCATCGAATCATAATACGGGGGAATATCGTAACCCGTATAAATTGCGGTATCAGTGCGGACACCGGGACCACCCGGCGCATAATAGCGGGAGATAGTGCCAAAACTCGGTAAAAAGCCGTTTTGCGGGTCTTCCGCATTAATTCGGAATTGAATGGCATAACCGCGGCGACTGATGTCTTCCTGCGTGCAACGTAAGGGTAATCCTGCGGCAACGCGAATTTGCTCCTCGACAATATCGACGCCGGTAATGGTTTCGGTAATCGTATGCTCAACCTGCACTCGTGTATTCATTTCCATGAAGTAGAACCGGTCATTGTGATCCAGCAAAAACTCAACCGTTCCAGCATTGGTGTAGTTGACTGCCTTGGCAGCAAACACTGCCAGACCACCTATATATTGCCGTTGCGCTTCGTCCAGTTGTGGAGAGGGTGCAATTTCGATCAGTTTTTGGTTACGCCGTTGGATGGAACAATCCCGTTCATAAAGGTGTATGGTGTTGCCATGATAGTCCCCCAGCACCTGTACCTCAATATGGCGGGGATTGACGACGCATTTTTCCAGGAACACATCCGCGCTACCAAAAGCCTTAGTCGCTTCAGAAATAACCCGTCCGTAATTACGCTGCAATTCATCGGCATTATCACACCGCCTGATACCCCTACCACCGCCGCCCGTTGTGGCTTTCAACATAATCGGATAACCAATCTTATCGGCAGCGGCAAGCGCTTCTTCTACGCTGGCAAGATTTTCCGTACCCGGTGTAACCGGAATGCCCGCATTAATCATGGCTTTCCTGGCTTCGGTTTTATCACCCATACGTTGGATAACATCCGCTTCCGGGCCGATAAAAATCAAACCACGCTCTTTACAAGCCCGCGCAAATTGGGCATTTTCAGACAGGAATCCATAGCCCGGATGTACAGCATCGCAACCCGTTGCCGCCGCCAAATCCACCAAGGCATAGATATTGAGATAACCCGCCAAAGGCTCGGTACCAATGCAGTACGACTCATCCGCCTTTTTTACGTGCAGGGCAAAGCGATCCACTTCCGAATAAATCGCCACCGAACGTATGCCCATTTCCGCACACGCACGAATAATCCGGACGGCTATCTCACCACGATTAGCGATTAAAATTTTGCGTAACATTCAGCTTCTATGTAATTGACCAAGGCTGTATTCTACCAAAATTTCAGCAAACGATTGTTTCTTGTCCTTTGAGGTTGAGGAAAGTGGATAAAAGCCCAAGGGAAATATCCACTACTCACCACCACGCCAACAACTAACCCTTTTTTATACTGGAAAACACCAAATCCTCCAGAAACAAAACAATCTCTGCTTCATCTTTATTTTCCCCAAAGTCAGTCAGTGAAGGCAGGTTATTCATAAAAAAATTCTGGAAATGCGCCATTTCAATTATGGTGGACGCTAATGATTTCGGGTAAAGGTAGTTGGGGCTGCACTCCAAAATCATATTCCCGATCACGGCGCAAAGGTCTTTGTAGGGCTTAAAAAGCCGGTCTTTGTTATCTTCGGATACCCGTTTGGTCAGATAGGCTTTGGAGCCTTCGGTAATAATGATTTGATGCAGGATGCTTTCATCGACATGACGGGTGCTGAGATCGTCCTCTACCGTGGTTGCCAGTAACTTGATGACCATTTTTAGCTTAACCACAGGGTCTTTAATATTGTTGGTATGGAAACTAACCTGGTATTGAAGCCAGTTCCAATACCAGGCGGTAAGATAGATCAGCAACCGGTGCTTGTTTTCAAAATACCGGTAAATACCCGCCTCGGTCGACCCAATATCATCGGCCAGTTTTTTAAACGTGAAGGCTTCAAAGCCGTTTTTGTGGATTAACTGAGTGCTGTGCAGAATGATTTTTTTGCCCAGTTCGGATTGCTCCGGATCCCTGAGAAATAATTTTTCATTCATTTTAATTTGTAATTGTATGTCCATAGCGGCCTGGTTTGGCGTTTTTCTCTGAATTTAAGGCATTGAAGCGATTGTTTTAACAGGGACTACTTCTACTTTGTCAGATTACATGAACACTCATTCATAATCGTCATTCCGGCAGGGATTGCCGGAATCCAGTCTCCATGGATGGATTTAAGCCTACCCTCCATGGCACTGGATACCCGCTTCCCGGCGGGTATGACGTAGTGGTGTTAATCTGACAAAGTAGAAATACCGCATTTCATTGTAAAAATGATAACTGAAAGTATTGCAATTTGTAAAGATAGTGTTACTATCTTTTAAAAATAGCTTTGCTGCTTTCCCCTTTAAATCTAAAAGGATCCGATTATGGAAGTAAAAAATATGTTTAAAGAACTCAAAAGCGACCTGCCTGCCAGTATTGTCGTATTTTTTGTAGCGGTTCCCTTATGCTTGGGCATTGCGTTGGCATCCGGTGCGCCCCTGTTCGCCGGTATCATAGCGGGCATCGTCGGCGGCATTGTGGTGGGTATTGCCAGCGGTTCGCCCCTGGGGGTTAGCGGCCCTGCTGCCGGGTTAGCCGTCATTGTGCTGTCCGCCATTACCACACTGGGTTCCTGGCCGGTCTTTTTATTGGCCGTGGTGCTGGCGGGCAGTATCCAGCTTATTATGGGTTTTGCCAAGGCGGGTTTTATCGCCTATTTCTTCCCTTCCTCTGTCATTAAAGGGATGCTTACCGGTATCGGGCTGCTGATTATTTTAAAGCAAATACCCCATGCCTTAGGCTACGATAAAGATGTTGAAGGCGACCTTTCTTACTTTCAAACGGACGGGGAGACCACATTTTCATCCATTGCCAGCGCTTTTGATGTCCTTACCCCCGGCGCAGCAGTGATTGCAGCGCTATCGCTAGCGGTATTGATATTATGGGATACGGTATTAAGCAAAAAACATAAACTGTTTCAACTGATACAAGGGCCCATTGTGGTAGTCGTTTTGGGTATTGTAATGAACACTTTTTACCAAAATGGGATTTTGAATTTGAGTTTATCTGCCACTCAAGTGGTCAGTATCCCTGTTGCTGAAAATCTGGCCGGCTTTTTCAGCAAGTTTACCTTCCCCGATTTTTCTGCGATAACAAACTTTGAAGTTTGGAAAATAGCGGTTGTATTGGCCATTGTTGCCAGTCTGGAAACATTGCTTTGTGTTGAAGCGACCGACAAGCTTGACCCCTACAAACGCGTGACGCCCACTAACCGGGAATTAAAGGCACAAGGGTTGGGTAATGTTGTCTCCGGCCTGATTGGCGGTTTACCCGTTACCCAGGTGATTGTCCGCAGCTCGGCAAATATTGCCTTTGGCGGTAAAACGAAAATGTCCACCATACTGCACGGCATCTTCTTATTGATCAGCGCCATTACCATTGCCGGATTACTGAATAGGATCCCGCTGGCCAGTTTAGCGGCCATCTTGATTATAGTGGGCTATAAGCTGGCTAAACCCGCGCTCTTTCAACAGATGTACCAATTGGGCGGGGAACAGTTTGTGCCTTTTATGGCGACTGTTATTGGCATATTGGCAACCGATTTACTGAAAGGGATTACCATCGGCATGGCCTTCGGCATCTTTTACACCTTGCGCCATAGTTACCACAACTCCCACTACATGAAAAATGTAATAACCACAGAAAAGGGGCGCGAAGTACACCATATTGTCCTGGCGGAAGAGGTTTCGTTTTTTAATAAGGCCAGCATATTAAACGTATTAAATAACATTCCCCACAATGCAAAAGTGATTATTGATTGCTCAAATACCAAATCACTTGCTTATGATGTCATAGAGATCATAGAAAATTATCAGCGCAGTGCCCTTACCAAGAACATAGCCGTCGAAACAATAAATTTTACTGAACCGGCTGTGTCTTAATCCATGCGCTTATACACAAGTCCGTCATTCCGGCAGGGATTGCCGGAATCCAGACTACAGGGACGTTTTGAGCTTGCCATCCCTGGCTCTGGATGCCCGCTCCCGTCGGGCATGACGGCACTTGTGTATAACGATATGACCTTAATCCATTCACGGAACATAAAGGAATAACATGAAAACTTTAACCAAAGAAATGCAAGCCGCCATTACGCCCGCAATGGCATTGGACTTATTAAAAGAGGGCAATAAACGCTTTGTCAATAACCTAAAAGTAAACCGCAACCTGCTGCAACAGGCCAATGAAACCTCCGACGGGCAACATCCGTTTGCGGTTATTTTAAGCTGCATAGATTCCCGTACCTCAGTTGAGTTGATTTTTGACCAGGGCTTGGGCGATGTGTTTAGTGTTCGTATTGCCGGCACTATTATTAATGAAGATATTCTGGGCAGTATGGAGTTTGGCTGCAAGGTGGCCGGTTCCAAAATCATCGTGGTGTTAGGCCATACCAAATGCGGCGCCGTAAGAGGCGCTTGCGACCATGTAGAAATGGGCAACCTGACAGCGCTGTTAAGTAAGATACAGCCTGCGGTTTATGATGAAAAAACCGAAACCGAAAACCGACATTCAGGCAACGATGAATTTGTGGAAAAAGTATCGGCTATCAATGTAAAACGGACGGTACATGCCATTATCGAACGCAGCCCGATTTTAAAGGAAATGATTGAAGCAGGCGAGATAGAAGTTATTGGTGGTATTCACGATATAACTACCGGTGCGGTAAGTTTTTATGACGATACTTTAATGATTGGCTCCTTATCCTTTCAGGCAGATGTAAAACCCCATTACAGCCACAGCCCAAGCGCGCTCGCGCGAGCCGATTGAGGGTCAAATATCATGAAAAACCTGTTGCCACACACAACGGAAAAATGCTCCCGGCATTTTCCGCACTTCCCACATCCCTGTGGGTCGCCGCGAACTCGAATCCCTATCGCTAAAAAACTGGGACTTGTGCTGATGCTGGTCGGTTTTATAACCATCCCAGACCAAATATTGCACTACCTGCTGGTTTTGGCGCATACCTTATATGAAAGTGCTGAATTCCTGTTTGAGGAAATTCTTGAGCATAGCGTGGGTGTCGGCAAGGTACACAGCCAAGCCATCTTTTTTTATCTGACTGTGTCCGCTGGGATCTTAGCTTTGTATTGGTTGTTGCGGTGGCTGCCCACTCTATTTCAACGCCTAAAAGCCGCCTGCCTGGAGCAATATGAACTTATCAGGACTCAGCCTATTCAGGCTTGGCAGGGTTTGCCGACCAACCAAAAAGTTACCCTATTGCTTATACAATGTGTTGGACTTTTCGGTGGTTTAGTTTTGCTCCTGTCCTAACGCCGCACGGTTGGGCAGAGCGGCTGCGAAGCCCAACATTCACGGCTTCGTTTATGTTGGGCTTCATTGCATTCAGCCCAACGGTTCTAATTCTTTCAGGCAGATGTAAAAATCTGCCGCTACAGCCGTCAGCCAAGTAGGGCGGACTGGCGGGCTGAGGATAATAAACAATGATATTAAAGCGCCAAACAAATTGGATTAGTTTTGTCATTATGATGATGGTATTAATGGTCAGCACTAACGCACAAGCCAGTTCCGATTTTCAGATATGGGTTCCAATAAACATTAATGCAAAATTGACAGGACAATTACGTGGGTTTTTAGAGCTCCAACCACGAATTGGAAATAACGCATCAAATCTTACCTCCGCAATCGTTAGGCCCGCTATTGGCTGGGCGATTAATGAGCAGGCTACCCTATGGGTTGGCTATGGAATGCAAGCCGATTCTGTTACACCCGATTCGGATACGTATAGGATTGAAAATCGAGCATGGCAAGGATTTACATGGAAAGATACCGCTAATGAAAAGCAATTGATATGGGAAGTTCGTAATAGGCTGGAAGAGCGTTTTTTAGCTCAGAATTCTGATCCCAGTATCCGCTGGCGAACACGTTTTCGGGTAGAACAGTTAATTCCTGACTGGTCGTCCTGGTCTGTCATTGCCTCTGAAGAAATATTCATGACGCTAAACGACAATTCTAATAATGCCCAATTACAAGCTGGAGCACAACAAAATCGGTTATACGTGGGTGTCGGTTATCGATTTGCTCCTGAGGTTCAAGTGGAAACAGGATATTTATACCAACATGTATGGAGAAACCCCCCATCGGTTGATCAATACAACAATGTATGGATGACAAATCTTAATTTGAATTTCTAAACTATAAGGAACTTGCCTGTGAACATTCCCTTTGATGACAAAACGCTCCGCCACTCGATCCGTCTACTGGGATCGGTTTTGACAAGGGTATTAAAAACCCAGGCCCAGCCTGAAATCGCCGCCACGGTTGAGCAACTGCAACGCAACTACACGAGATTATTGCGTGACGATAGCCTTCCACGGCAGCTAAACCTGCTGAAAATGGTTGAAAACTTAGATGCCGAGACCATCGGTGAGGTAGTACAGGTATTCAATCGTTATTTCAGCCTGCTCAATATTGCCGAGGAATCCCATTACCTGAGAAAACGGCGGCGGCAAGCCGAACGAGGCGGTCACTACTGGCCCGGTTCCTTTCACGATGCCCTGCTGGCGCTCAAGGAGTCAGGGGTAACGGCAGACAAGCTCCAGGTTCTGCTGGACGAACTACTGTATCTCCCAGTAATGACCGCCCATCCGACCGAGGCCAAGCGGCGCACCGTCAAGAGCGCCTTGCGCAATGTATTCCTGACCCAGGAAGCTTTGGTCGATAACCGCGTGAAGGGCTATTTTCGCAGGGAAGCGCTCGAACGGCTGCAATGCCAGATTCAGCTACTGTGGAAGACCGACGAAGTGCGCATCCGGAAGTTGGGTGTGGCGGACGAGATCGATGCCGGGCTGTTCTATTTTCCGCTTTCCCTGTTCCAAGCGACAACGCGGGTTTACCGTAATTTCGAACGTTCCCTGAGTGACGTGTACGGCGAGGACGTAGCCCGGCAAATCCGTATACCGAGCTTTTTGCGCTTCGGTTCCTGGATCGGGGGCGACCGCGATGGTAATCCCAATGTCACCTCGGAAACTACCGTACTGGCCTTGCGCCTGCAAGCGCAAACCATCTTGCAGGAATACATTCGTCGCCTAGACGCATTGCGCGGTCAACTATCCCATTCTCAAGGTCTCTGCGAATTTCCAGAGGCATTTGTAGATAGCCTTGAGGCTGACCGAACTATGCTTGGCACATCGGTAGCGGATCTGGAAAAACCCTATCTACAAGAGCCTTACCGTCATAAGTTAGCTCTGATGAAGTACCGTATGGAGTACGCGCTGATACGTGTTGAACAACACCTGCGCGGCGAGCCGGAACTGCCGAACGCCCGCGCCTATTCAGGGTTGACTGAGTTTTTAGATGATCTACGGTTAATCGACTCGTCCTTGCGCGGTCACGGCGATGCGGCTATTGCTGATTTGGAACTGCATGATTTAATTCGCCTCGCTGAAACCTTCGGCTTCCACCTGATGCAACTGGACGTGCGCCAGGAATCAAATCGGCACACCGAGGCTGTGGCAGATATTCTGAACGCAGCACTGGGGCTGAATTATCACGCCCTGGATGAAAACCAGCGTCTCGAACTGTTGAGCGAGGCCATCGCTGCACCCGGGGGTCTAATGTTCGATCCCGCTGCGCTGCCTCTGGCCAGCCGCGAAACGTTGGAAGCTTTCGAAGTCATGGCACGCATGAGGCGGGAAATCGCCCCAGACTGTTTGGGTAAGTACGTAATATCCATGACGCACAACGCCAGTCACATCATGGAGGTGATGCTGCTGGCTGCACAAAGCGGTTTGGTTGGTCGTCTGGGCGGTCATTGGTATTGTCATATCGGTGTTAGTCCGCTATTCGAAACCATTGACGATCTCAACCGGATTGAAGAAGTACTCACTCGGCTTTTTGACACCCCAGTCTATCGGGAATTGCTACGGATTTCGGGTAACAGCCAAGAAATTATGCTGGGGTATTCCGATTCCTGCAAAGATGGCGGAATTTTAGCTTCGGCTTGGGGCCTGTCACGAGCGCAGCGGCAAATTATCGCCATCTGCGATCAATACGGACTCAAGTGCCTCTTGTTTCATGGCCGCGGCGGTACAGTAGGACGTGGCGGCGGCCCTACCCACGAGGCCATCCTGGCGCAGCCGCCGGATACGGTACGCGGACAAATCAAATTTACCGAACAGGGCGAGGTGCTGTTCTACCGCTACAACAATATGGAAACCGCGATCTATGAATTGACGATGGGCGTGACTGGCCTGCTCAAGGCCAGTGTCAGCCTGGTACAACCAGTGCAGTGCGACCGTTCCGATGATTTGGCGGTGATGGATGAACTGGCACGGATCGGCGAACACGGTTACCGCGAACTGACCGAGCGCACCCCCGGATTTCTGGATTATTTCTACGAAGCAACCCCGGTCGGCGAAATCGGCGGGCTTAACATCGGTTCGCGCCCGTCACACCGCAAAAAGGGGGATCGCTCAAAAAACTCAGTGCGTGCCATTGGTTGGGTGTTCTCCTGGGCACAATCGCGGCAGACCTTTCCCGCCTGGTACGGCATCGGTTTGAGCCTTTCGACCTGGTGTGCTGGCAAACCGGAGCGTCTGGAAAAGTTGCGGGAAATGTACCGGGACTGGCCGTTTTTTCGCAATCTGTTGAGTAACGCCCAGATGGCGCTCAGTAAATCGGACATGAACATCGCCAAGGAATATGCCAGCCTGTGCGTCGATC
>NZ_JBKKBJ010000094.1:0-2750 GCF_046714055.1 Methyloglobulus sp.
TGGTTACGCAATGACTCGACGCGATGTCGGAATGCTTTGCATTTTCACTACGCAAAAAAACGCTTCGTGAAAACGCCCAGCCCTATCGCTTCTGGGGACTACTCGACTCCTGTCTCGCAGCGAAGGCAGGGTCTTCGGCTCGGATAGGTGCATCCAGTTCGATAATATTGTTCGATTCTTCAATCGACTTCCCGGCAAAATACTGGTTTTTTAAGGTGTTATTCCATTCGGTTTCATCCTCTTCGGCGTGAACAAAGGCAGGGAGCAACAGTAACGCCATAAGTAAAGCCGTGAATAATTTTGCCCTGATAGTCATTTCTATTCCTCCAGTAAATGGTGAAAGCTGCTTTAGCCTTTGGGCCGCATGTGAGGGAACAATAACACATCGCGAATAGAAGGCGCATCGGTGAATAACATCACCAGACGATCTATGCCTATGCCTTCACCGGCTGTCGGCGGCATGCCATGTTCCAGGGCGGTGATGTAATCGGCATCGAAGTGCATGGCTTCATCATCGCCCGCTTCTTTCTCTTCCACCTGTTTCTGAAAACGGGCGGCCTGGTCTTCGGCATCGTTTAGTTCGGTGAAACCGTTGGCAATTTCCCGTCCGCCGACGAAAAATTCAAAGCGGTCGGTGACGTGCGGATCCTCATCGTTACGCCGTGCCAAAGGCGAGACTTCAACTGGATAAGCAGTAATAAAGGTAGGGTTCATCAACCTGTTTTCGACGGTCTTTTCAAAAATTTCAATCTGGATTTTGCCCAGGCCGTAGTTGTCTTTGACCGGAATCCTTAGGTTTTCTGCAACCTTGGCTGCACTGTCACGGGTGCTAATTTGTTCCTGGGTAACGTCAGGATTAAAGTGCAGGATCGACTCAACCACCGTCATCCGGTCAAACGGTTTGCCGAAATCATATTGCTCACCCTGGTAGTTGATAACCGTGTGCCCGACCGCTTCTTGCGCGATACCGCGCAACATGGCTTCCGTGAGATCCATCAAATCGTGGTATTCGGCATACGCCTGATAAAACTCCAGCATCGTAAATTCAGGGTTATGGCGTGAAGAAAGCCCTTCATTACGGAAATTGCGGTTGATTTCAAACACCCGCTCAAAGCCGCCGACGACCAAGCGTTTCAGGTACAGTTCCGGCGCGATACGGAGGTAAAGCCCCATATCCAGGGCATTGTGATAAGTGGTAAAAGGCCGCGCCGTAGCGCCGCCCGGTATGGTTTGCATCATCGGTGTTTCAACTTCAAGAAATTGCCGTTCAATCAGGAATTGACGGATATAAGCCACAATCTTTGAGCGCACCAGAAACGTTTTGCGGGTTTCTTCGCTCATAATCAAATCCAGGTAACGCTGGCGGTATTTGATTTCCTGGTCGGCGATGCCGTGGAATTTTTCCGGCAAGGGGCGTAGGGCTTTGGTCAATAGCCGAATGTCATCGACTCTAATACTGAGCTCACCCGTCTGGGTTTTAAACAACACACCTTCCGCGCCGATAATGTCGCCGATGTCCCACTTTTTGAATTGCTTGTTATAAAAGCCTTCGGGCAAAGTATCTCGCGTCACATAAAGTTGGATTTTGCCGGACATATCCTGAATATGCACAAAGCTGGCTTTGCCCATAATGCGCCGCGTCATGATACGCCCGGCTATTTTGACGCGAAATGGCTGGCCTTCCAGTTCTTCCTTGGATTTATCCCCATATTCTGCCAACAGTTCACCTGCTACGACATTACGGCGAAAATCCGTAGGAAAAGCAATGCCGCCGTTTTCCCGCAATTCATTTAATTTGCTGCGGCGCTGCTTGATTTGTTCTTGTTCGTCTTGTTGGGTTTCTGACATTATTGATTTTTATTCTTTAGTAGTTATCAACTAAATTCCCATGCCGGGCAATAAGGGTAGGGGGAAATGTTTTGTGTATTGGCTTACAACCCACTCTTCAAGCTAGCCTCAATAAACTGATCGAGATCACCATCCAAAACCGCCTGGGTGTTGCCTGTTTCTACGTTCGTGCGTAGATCTTTGATCCGCGATTGGTCCAGTACGTAAGAACGAATCTGACTGCCCCAGCCTATATCTGACTTGGTGTCTTCCAGTGCTTGTTGGGTTTCGCTGCGTTTTCGCATTTCCAGTTCATATAATTTCGCTTTCAATTGCTTCATCGCGGTATCGCGGTTTTTATGTTGCGAGCGGTCGTTCTGGCATTGCACGACAATTCCGGTCGGGTTGTGGGTCATGCGCACGGCGGATTCGGTCTTGTTAACGTGCTGACCACCCGCGCCACTGGCACGGTAGACATCTATGCGTACATCGGCGGGGTTGATGTCTATATCAATATCGTCATCAATTTCCGGCGATACAAAAACGGAAGCAAAAGACGTATGGCGGCGGTTGCCGGAATCGAACGGTGATTTTCTCACCAGCCGATGCACTCCGGTTTCTGTACGTAGCCAGCCAAACGCATAATCGCCTTCAAATTTTATGGTGGCACTTTTGATGCCAGCGACATCGCCGGGCGATTCTTCGATTAATTCGGTCTTGAAGCCCTTGCTTTCGCCCCAGCGCAGGTACATGCGTTCGATCATGGATGCCCAGTCTTGTGCTTCCGTGCCGCCAGAACCGGATTGGATGTCTAAAAACGCATTATTGGCATCCATTTCGACGGAAAACATAAGGCGGAATTCCAGGCCTGCGACTATTTTTTCAAAATCGGCCAGATCATCGACGACGGTATCAACGGTGGC